>CBESZZ010000001.1:0-37821 GCA_965534055.1 uncultured bacterium
CGCCGCCCGAGGGTCAAGGGGTCATCGCCGGCTGAATCCACGGCAGAAGCCTCATCGTTCCGGCTGAGCTCACGCAAGGGCAACACCGCTCCGCAGGAGCGGATTCCGGGCCGTGCCCAACCCGCGGGACATCCGCAGCAGCCTGCGCAACGCCCGCAGTCAAATCAGACCCAACAGCAGGCCGCACGCAGCGCGGGGCAACGTCAGGTCGCGCCGGGTTCCGCGGCAGTTCCGCAGTACGGACGGCCGGCTTCGTCTACGAGTCATCAAGCGGTGCCTCCTCAAAATCCAAGGCAACGCCCACCAAAGGCGCGCAGTCCGCAGCAGGAACAGGCCCGCGCACGCCAGCTCCATGAGCAGCAGCTCCGCGCCCGCCGAGCCCGCGAACAGGAGACGCTGGCCCGCAAGGCCCACGAGGACCAACTCCGCGCACAGCACGAACGTGAGCAGCAAGAGCTTCAACGTCGACAGCGCGAACAAGTCGAGAGCGCATCGCGGGCTCGTGCAGTCCAACCGAGCTCCGCTTCGCGAGGTCCTGCGACGCCAAACTCGGCCCGCCGAGCACCGTCGCCCAGCAATCCACGACACGCCGTCGCTCAGCCGATCGGCGCGCCGAACCGAGACGCGCCGGATCTCAGCTGCTTCCCCGGAGCCACAGTGCTCAAAGGCGAAGATCGCTACCGCATGGGCGCGGCTCCTCGCAAGGACTGAGGCGAGAGCGACGGCCTGCGCGCGCGATTCACGCGCGCAGGCCGGCCGCGTCGCTCAATCGGGGAGTCAGAGGTTCGCCCGCTGAGCAATCAGCCCAACATCGCGTGGCAGCGCTGCTGCCCGTCGATTCGCGACCACCTACCGGTCGCTCTCAGGAATGCCGGCGCCGCGACGATCCGGGCCGGCCGGCCGCGCGGGTTTCCCCCCGCGCCACGTCTTCAGCTCTTCGAGCATCTGCCGAATCGCGACGTCAAGCTGCGGATCCGCACCATCAACCATCTCGGCGGGATCTTCCTGCACCTCGATGTCCGGCTCGACGCCGTGGTTCTCGATGCCCCACGTCCCGTCGAGCTCAAAGAACCCAAACGTCGGCACCGCGATTTGGGCGCCATCGATCAACGAAGGGTTGCCGGAGATGCCCACGAGCCCACCCCACGTCCGCGTGCCGATCAGTTTGCCCAAGCCTGACTGACGGAAGTAGAACGGGAATGCGTCCCCGCCCGAGCCGGCTGACTGGTTGATCAGCATGCACTTCGGCCCGCGGTGACCGACCGGCGGCCAGTCCCAATCTTGCCCGCCATGAGTCGCCCAGAAGTTGGTGAACGGACGATCGAGCAGCTCGATGAATCGCGTCGGGATCTGCCCACCGGAGTTCCATCGCTCGTCGACGATCAACGCGTCGTGATGCATCTCGGCGAGGAACTGCCGATACAGCTCGTTCTGCCCGCCGATTCCGGTGCTTGGCACGTGCACATAGCCGACGCGACCGCCTGTGCGCTCTTCGACGTAGCGACGTCGACCGGCAACCCAATCGCGATAGCGCAGTGCGGTCTCGTTGCCGAGCGGCTTGACGATGACTGTGCGTTTCTCGCCGTTGGCTTCACGGAACGTCAGCTCCGTTGCACGCTCCGCGCATCCCACGAGGTGCTCGTGCACACTGCGCGACGAATCGACAGGCGCGCCCTGCACCGCCACAAGCACGCTGCCTGCTTCGATGTCGATGCCCGGCAACGCCAACGGAGAGCGCCCATCGGCGTCGTAGCTCGAGCCGAGGACTCGCTCGATTTCGAAACCGTCGTCCGCAACCTTCCAGTCGCAGCCGAGCAGCCCCACGCGATCACCCGGAGGTGTTGCGGGCTGTGCGCCGGGACCACCCCGGTTGTAGGCGTGGCCGACATTGAGTTCGGAAATCATCTCCCCGATCAGGAAGTGTAGATCTTCGCGCGACGTGGCGTCGACGAGTGCAGCTTCGTAGCGCGCAAGCATCGCTGGCCAATCCAGGCCGTGCATGCCTGGGTCGTAGAAGAAGTCGCGGTTGATGCGCCAGCTATCGCGCAGCATCTGCTTCCACTCCGCCGCTGGCGTGTAGATGCCTTCGACCCCATCGAAGGCGATTGGGTCTTCGATCTTCTGGTCGGGCTTCGGCTCGATAACGCCCATCTTGCCCTCCTTGCGCACCAGGATTTTGGAACCATCTTCGAGCCACGTGCCCATGTCCAGATCGGCGAACACGGTCTTCTCTTCTTCTTCCTTGATGTCGAAGAGCACGAACGCCGGCTTCTCCAAGCGTGCACCGACCTTCGCGCCTCGGGCATAGAGCAGCGATCCGTCCAGCGCCTTGAGCGCCATGATGCGACCAGGAGTGATTGGCAGCTGCATCGCGCGCGATTCGAAACCATCGAGATCGATGGTCACGGGCTTTGGCGCAGCTTCTTTGTCGCTCTTTTCGTCGCCGCCTTGCTTCGCATCTGCAACGGCGACCTTCGATTCGTCCTCGTCGGCACTGTCCTCGTCGGCACTGTCCTCGTCGGGCTTGCCGTCTTCGTCCTCGGCCGCATCGTCGCCGAACGACTCTTCCGAGTTCTTCGGTAGCCAGGGGTTCTCAACGCCCTTGCGCAGCGGCACACCCATCACGACATCTGTGTCGGTGTAGATCCACGTCGTATCCATGTCGCCATACGTCGGCGAGAAGCGTCGGCTCGACACGAAGTAGAGCCATTCGCCCTTCACGTCGAAGCACGGCATCGAGTCGTTGAACATCCCCGACGTGACTTCGTGCAGGCCCGGGTTCTCCAGGTCGTAGAGCCAAAGGGACGACATCTTGCTCGTCGAGTGCTCGTGCGACCACGTCAACCAGCGAGAGTCGCGCGACCACGTGGCGTTGACCTGCCCAAACTCCGGACTGCGGAACAGTTTCGTCAACTCGTCGTCCTCGAGCTGGTAGAGATAGAAGTCACCCGCGAACGTGACGAAGGTCATCTTCTTGGAGTCCGGCGACCAGTCGACGCCGTACTTCCATCCAGCACCAATACTCGTGAGGCGGCGCTCACCGTTCTCATCCGCGTCGTCGAAGGTACCGCCATCGGACTGCCGCAATGTGAGTTCGTATTCGCCGCTGCGATCCGACCAGTAGGCGATCCATCGCCCGTCCGGGCTCCAGGATGGATAGCGCTCGGCTACTTCATCGGAGCGAGTCAGGTTGCGCACCACGCCCTCTTCGACCGGCACCGTGAAGATGTCGCCACGCGCTTCGACCACGACGCGCTTCGCCTTGGGCGACAGGCCGTAGTCCGAAATCGCGTCCTTCAGCTTGCGCCGCACGGGCCGCAAATGCCGACGATCCGTCGGGATCGTGATCACCACTTCGACGACCGCACCGCCCGCAAGCTCGTAGCGATAGAGCTTGCCATCGTGTTCGAATACCACATCGGTGGGCCCGATGGATGGAAAGCGAACACCCGAGCGGTCGAAGGTGGTCAGCTGCGTCGTCTCACCAGACGCCACGTCGTAGCTCCACAGGTTGCTGATTCCCGCGTCGCCGCGGTCGGACAAGAAAATCACCCGCTCCCCGTCCCACATCGGCATCGAGTCCGAAGCCGGGTTGTCGGTCATCCGTCGCGACACACCGCTCTTCAGGTTGTAGAGCCAAATGTCTTGCGCCGTGCCACCGCGGTAGCGACGCCAGGTTCTGAACTCTCGACTGATCGGCGTGTAGGCCAACCAATCGCCCGTCGACTTCAGTGCGCTGAACGTACCGTAGGGCAACGGCAACGCGGTGGGCTGGCCGCCACCCCGCGGCGCCTGCATCACCTTGGCTGCGCGGGCCACTCCAGCGGCTTCCGAACTGAAGTACAGCAGGTGTTCGCCATCGGGCGTCCAGTCTGAAAACGTCTCACGGCCGGGGTGCCAAGTCGCTCGCTCCGGAACACCACCAGTGACGGCAACTGTGTAGAGATCGCTGCCCCCATCGTACGAACCCATGAACGCAACATGGTTGCCGTCGGGGCTGAACTTCGGCAGAGACTCGCCACCTGGCGACGACGTGAGTCTGCGCGCGGCACCACCTGTGCGATCCGCAATCCACAGGTCGGCGTCGAACCGAAACACCACGTGGTCGGCGCTGACGTCGGGGAACCGCAACAGCACGCCACCGGCTTGCCTGGTCGCTGCTGGATCCTGGGCCGTCCCAGCTCCAGACTGGGCCGTCGCGCAAGGCGCCGTGAAAAGGCCGCTGACGAGCAGCGGAAGAAGAACGGCAGGGAGCGGTTCGCGCATGGAAGCTGATGGTCGAGAGGCGAAGGGCGCGCAGCGTAGCCAGCCAACCGAAAGCAAACACCGAAGCTCCTCAGGCTTTGGCGCGATGCGAGGTTTTGTTGCAGACTCGACACGCTTGAGGATCGCGTGGGGCATGCCGCGCGCGCGGGAGAACGCACGCAAGCAGAGGTCACCCCCGTGTTTCCGAAGCGAGCCACCATCCGACTGCGATCCGCTCGAGGGAGACCATTCGTGGGCTATCCTGTGCGGCGGTATGCCCGAGCTTCCAGACGTCACGATCTACAAAGAGCGCCTCTGCGCCCTGCTGGTTGGCAAGCCGCTGCGCGGAATCCGGCTCGCCAACCCATTCACGCTACGCACCGTCGAACCAAGCCTCGACGCGTTGCCGGGTCGTGTATTGCGCTCCGTCGAACGATCCGCCAAGCGCTTGGTGTTCACTTGGTCAGACCCCGACACATCAAGCGCACCACCGCTCTACCTGGTGCTACATCTGATGATCGCTGGTCGCTTGAAGTGGCGGAAACCCGGCGCATCGACCGGCGCAAAGATGGCGCTGTGCGCGTTTGATTTCGACGAAGCGACGCTGCTTCTGACGGAAGCAGGATCCAAGCGACGAGCATCGCTGCATCTGTTCGCCTCGCACGACGAAGTCCATGCCTTGGATCGTGGCGGCCTGGAGGTCATGGATGCGACTAGTGCGACGTTCACTGCCGCGATGACCCGTGAGAATCGAACCCTGAAACGCGCACTGACCGACCCGCGTATTCTGTCGGGAATCGGCAACGCGTACTCCGACGAGATTCTCCACGCCGCACGGCTCTCGCCCATGCGACTCACCTCCAAACTCGTCGATGAAGAGTTGCAAAGGCTCTTCGAAGCCACGCAGTCCACGCTTCAACACTGGACCGACACCTTGCGCAAAGACGTCGGCGATGGCTTCCCTGAAAAGGTCACGGCGTTTCGACCGGGTATGGCGGTGCACGGCCGCTACCGCGAGCCTTGCCCCCACTGCAGCAAACCCGTGCAACGAATCCGCTACGCGGACAACGAGTGCAACTACTGCGCGGAGTGTCAGAACGCCGGACGACTCCTGGCGGACCGCGGCCTGTCTAAGCTGCTAAAGAAGGACTGGCCGAAGACGCTGGCAGAGCTCGAGGAGCTTCGACCGAGTCGCCCGCCAGACGCCGGGAAAAGCGGCTCCTAGACGTCGCGCAAACTCAGCGAGTGACCAGCGCGGTCGGCACGCCGAAGCGCAGCGCCGTGCCGTCCCAGGTAAGTGTCTGCATCGTCATCACCAAACCGGGCGGCAGTTCGGAATGAGAGTAGGAGTGCTGCACGGTGCGGCTCGCGGGGAAGGTGCCCAAGTCGAAGAACGAGGGCGCCAAACGGCGTGACACCGTAGTCGGGCAGCGACAGCATCATGCCGTAGCTAGCCCCCACGGGACCGTGCACATCGACGGTCAGAGTGTTGTTGGCTGCGATAAGACCAGCCATGGCGAAAGACTGCCCGGCAGGAACGTTCTCGACGAGCATGGATTGGCTCAGCAATCCACCGCTGGTGAGAACGCCCCTTCTCCTAGAAGGCTGATTCCCTTGCTCGTTTGAAACTGCTCGTTGTAGCGGCCGGCCAGCACACGCCCCGTGTCGCCGGGCTGGGAAGGATCAACAACGAGCGTCCAGAGCTGCTAGTGACGCGAATCTCTGATCAGCGATCGCCCGTGTGCCGGACTCCGCCGCCAGAGGCACCCGAGCTTGAGGAATTGCCGCCCGACCCTGGGTTGCCGCTGCGGGCGGAGTGCTGGATCGGATTGACGCCTTGAATCTCGAGGTCGCCAGCGTCGATGAGGGCCTTGACCGGCGGATGCTCCGCGGCCTTCGGGGCGATCTGGCCCTTGCCACCGGGGCCCAGGAAGAGCCGCTTGCCGCCCGCGAGGGGCACTCGAATCGGCTTGGCTGTCGTGTTCTTGATGTCCATGAGGCCGAAGACCATACCCGCTTTCCCCTTTCGACCCCCCCCCTCCCTTCCTTCGCCGGCTTCCCTAGATTGCCGCAGCGGCGCCCCACCAGGCTTCGGTTCGAGGCACGATTGGCTTTGGACGTGCCGTAAGCCCAGCACGTGGACTTGCTAACTCCCGAGGTCGTAGGTTCCTCGCCAAGAGCGAACATCAGTGACATTCTCTAGGGAGGCCATCTGCTGGTGGGAGCCCAAACCGCCGCCGCCGGCTTCGGTCGAGTAGCCAATGACGCGCTCGGCGATGATGTCTTCGATTAGCCGAATCGACCCCTGGAATCGGAAGTCGGGGCCGGTGGGGCATCTCCAGTCGCCTCCGTGACTGTGCCCGCCCCCAAATGCGATGATCGTCTCATCGAGGTCCTCGTCCGCGGTGGCAACGAGGCAAACCCGATCGCCTTCGTTATCTGCCAGGTTGCGTGATACCTCGAAGACCAGTTCACCTGACTCGTTGAGGCGGGCGAACGCTGCAAACTCTGGCCAGTGGGTCACGACTGCCCCATGGAAGGCTCGGGCGAGCTCGTTGGCCTGGCTGAGATCGATCAAGTCCATTGTCTAAGAAGCTGGAGCGTGCGACGTCAGTGCTACGAGGTCGTCAGGGTAGATTCCTAGCCTAGAGAATAGACGGAATGAAACGTCCGACCACTCCGTTTCGCGCAGCGCCGCCAAGGCCTTGAGGGGCGACGGCCATCGGAAGCTCCTCAGCGTGATCTCTTGCCGGCACAAGAACCCGCGCGTGAGACTTGGAACCGAGCCTCGCTGACTAGCGAACCACGAGCGCAGACGGCACGCCAAAGCGCAGCGCCGTGCCGTCCCAGGTCAACGTTTGCATGGTCATCACCAGGCCAGGCGGCAGCGCTGGGTGAGGGTATGAATGCTGCACGGTGCGGCTGGCCGGGAACGTGCCCAAGTCGAGAAACGAGGGCAGCAACGTTTGCACCCAAGCGTCGCCATACGGCGTGACGCCGTAGCCGGGCACCGACAGCATGATGCCGTAGCTAGTCCCCACGGGACCGTGCACGTCAACGGTGAGAGTGTTGTTGGCATCGACTGCCGACTGGCTCGTGATCGGCCATGGAGCAATGATCGCTGGTCCCGAACTCAGTGGAATGGAAGTCGTCGTCGAGGGGTCGAGCAGAACACTGCCACCAAGCGTGGCAATCGCCGGCTGCGTAATCGTGCCTCCGGATGGAACCCCTCGGACGGAGCATCGGGTCAAGGCAAGGTCCCCGTCTTGAAGGATGATACCCGGTCCTCCAAACACGCTGAAGCTGCCGCGGAACGTCGAATTGCTGCACGCGACGCGACCAGAATTGATGGTGAGTCCGGCAGAGATCGATGGATCGAAGTTCATTCTCT
Source organism: uncultured bacterium (assembly GCA_965534055.1). Lineage (GTDB taxonomy): Bacteria > Planctomycetota > UBA1135 > UBA1135 > UBA2386 > CBESZZ01. The sequence continues at coordinate 7,637 of CBESZZ010000001.1, forward strand.
CCAGCATGACGTTGCTCGAAGTCAGAATCGCGCTGAGCAGCAACATGCTCGAGAGTGACACCTGCTGACTACCCTCAACGTTGACGGAAAACAGCTCAAAGGTGCCTCCCTGGTTGAAGTCAGCCAGAGTCACAAGGCCATCGCAATTGCGGACCCGAACTCTCGTCGCGATGTTGCCGGCGACAAAACCAGCCATAGCGAAAGACTGTCCAACTGGGATGCTTTCGACGAGCACTGTTTCGCTGAGCAAGCCACCGCCGGTTAGAACAGCCCCTTCACCCAGAAGCCGGATCCCCTTGTCCGTTTGAAGCTGCTCGTTGTAGCGGCCAGCGAGCACACGCACCGTGTCACCGGGTTGAGCTGCCGCGATCGCGGAGGCGATCGTCGTGAACTGCGTGCCGCCGGAAGGATCGACGACGATCGTGTTCTGCCCGCAAAGAACTGAGAGGAGAGAGAGAAACCCCAGGGCAAAGAAGAATGATCGCATTTTGATCGAATTGATAACTGGCAAAAACTTGAGCCTAGCGCAATCGGACTTCCACGGGTTCGGAACTCGCGCCGTCCACCTGCATCTCGAACATGCCACGCAGGCCCGTGTTGGTTTCAACTTCGATCAAGTATCTCCCCGGCGCAAACCCGGCGCTCCATCGGTACGGTGCCTGCTTGTACGAGTTCAGGTTCTGCTCATAGATCGATTCACCGTTGCTCTTGACGGAAACGTACAACCCATATGGCCATGGAGCATCCTTCGGCATCTCAAACCGCAGTTGCCGATGGTGAGCAAGAACGGGGTTGATGCTATCCACCGTCTCTTCCCCCGAACGGACTTCAACGGTGCGCTCGATCGGAGCCATGTTTTCACCCCACAACCGCAGTCGGTAAGTGCCTTCGGCGAGCCGGGCGGAGAAGCCGTTGCGCGCGGCAACCACGAGAGACGCTTGGCCTGAGGGTGCTGCAACATAGAGCTGACGCCCCACGGTCACCGCACTATCGAGGGCCCCTTGCGCAAGCTCTGACTCAAGCACTGCAAAGCCACGGGCTCCTCGCAGAGGCACATTGTTGGGAAAAACCGCATCCACCCGAACCGTCCCTGGCGGCTTCAACAGCAGTTCGCCCAAGTTCAGAACGCGGCCCGGTTCAATGCTCACAACGACAGCTGGCACAACCAAGCCTGCAGTCTTGGTGCGCACGATCAGTCGGTAGTTCCCGGGCGGGAGCTCACGAACCGTGAACCCGCCATCCGCATCAACTTTTAGCGGCCGCGACCCCTCGCCGGGCACCGGCCAGAGGATAGCCGTCGGACTCTTCAACGGAGATCCCTGACTGTCGACAACACGTCCGATCAAGCCACCCGGCTGAAGTTGAGTATCATCGATCTCGATGGTGATTGGCGCCTCGGACGGCCAAACCCCGCGAACGATTCGATGCGGTGGCGAACCCAGAACCGCGCCGCGGCGCAGCTCGAGCGAGTAACCCTCCTTGGTGAGACCATCGATTCGAAACTTCCCGGCTTGATTGGAACCGCTCCACTTCCTCTTGGTGCGACCAATCAAGCGAAGGCTCCAATCTGGTTGAGGCTTGCCTACGGAGTTGACCACAAGCCCAGAGATCGAACCGTCCCCGACAAACTCAAGCACCGGGTTCCAAGTCAGAGTTTCACCACGACGCGCCTTAAGAATCGTTTTTGTCCGCCGTCCGTCCGGGTGCCTTGCATCAACCGCAACGACCCCCGTGGGCAAGTCGGCGAGAACGTAGCTGCCATTGCGATTCGTCTGCGTCGAACGAGTTCCGTATTCGCCGAGCTCACCCGCGTAGATCCGGGCACCCCCTGCCGGTTCACCGCCTCCATCCACGGCCGTTCCTCGCACGGTTACGCCGCGCTCCAGCGCTAACTCAATCAGCGTTTCGGTGTGAGCGAGCAACACGAACTCTTGCCGAATCGCCGCGAAACCCGCGGCTCGCGACTCCACAGCCGTACGCCCGATGGGCAGCCCTTTGGCTTCGAATCGACCATCCGCATCAGCGGTTAGCATGCGCGACGGAGGTGGAAGCAACCAGCCATTGGGTTTCCGAAACGGTTCAGTGTCTAACCACCCCAGTCGCACCGGCGCCCCAGCGACCGAGTTGCCCGCGCGATCTACCACCCGCCCAACAACCGCAGCACCGCCAACTCGCAGTGCGAACACAACGACCTTGGTTCCTGGTTTCGGCTCGGCCAACTGGCTCATCACCTCCAACCCAGAGGGTATGTAACCCGCCTTGCGGGCACTCAGCGTGTTGCCATCACCAAGGCCTTCCAATCGGAAGAAACCTTCTGCATCCGTGCGCGCCACAACCGCCACCGGGATTCCGACCATGTACTGAATCCCCGACACGACTTCAGCGTCCGCAACGGGTGCCTGCAGTTCGTCGACGACGCGCCCCTCTAGGGTGATGCCGCGTGCAATCTTCAGCTCGCACCGCGCTTCGCTGCCAGCAACGACCTGGAGCATCTCAGGTTTGTCGCCGCCAAAGTCACATACGCGGAGGTGGCCGGGTTCGATCGCTTCGATGCGCGCTTCACCTTTCTCGTCGGTGAGGCCATAGCGCGGTCGGCGCTCAGAAGGCGAAATCCACATGCAGCCAATGCGGCGTCCTTTCGCGGGTTCGCCGTTGTCCTTCCAGACCGCATGCACAACGAGAGTCGTTTCAACGCTGATTTCGCGGCTCGCAAGAGATCGCTGGAGTCCCTCAGTCGGGGCCGGCTGAAGTTCAGAGCGTGTGGATGGCTCGTTCTCAACTGCGGGCATCGTCTCGCCACTCGCGACTACAGCCGCTGCAACAGGCTCGACGGTCTCGGGATTCGTGGAATCAGTCGGATTCATTGAGTCCCCAACGAAGACTCCAACGACAACCAGCAGCAATACGCCGACAATAGGCAACAGAATGTTTTTCACGGCAATGACTCCGACAACAGCAGTCGTGGAAACGACACTGAGACCCGCTTGGTGCAGGGCATGTTGAACGCAATGCTGCTTGATCGCGGCGGCCGCAGGACTCTGCAACCAACCAACAACCGCAGCGGACAAACCGGCCGACGCGTAGCTCGCCGGCAACAACCTCCGCAACTGATCCAACCCTCGGTGAAGTTGCGAGCGCACCGTGCCTTGGGGCCGCCGCAGCACATCGGCGATCGCTGCAGGCGACAAGCCATGGCGAAGGTGCAGCTCCAGCACTTGCCGATACGGATCGCGCTGCTGTCGCAAGGCGTTGGTGAGCGCAGCAGAAAGTTCGCGAATCGACGCGGCATCTACCGGGGACGCATCCAGCGACTCGACACGCTGCAACGCATCAGCTGGCGTCGCATCGGTAGGAAGCGCCACTTGTGAGGGCGTCGCATTCGCGGCGCCAGCACGCATTTGGCGCGACGTATTGCGGCGTGTCCACTCTCGTTGAGCATGGTTGCTCAGGATCCCAAGCAGCCAAGGCATGAGCCGTGCCTGAACATCGAACCGCGGGGCGGACTCGATTGCGGCGAGGAACGTACTCTGGACCAGGTCTTCGGCGGCTCCTTGATCCTGCGCTAAGTGCACCGCAACACGCATCAACTCACCTGCCGTTCGATCGAACACCTTTGCCAAGGCACGGGCTTCGCCATGTTGGCGGTAGCGCAGAAACAGCTGTTCGACGGATTCGGACCTCACAACCACTCCTTCAACTTGGGCGGGTCCAGCGTTGCATCGTGGTGGAGGTTTTCTCACAAATCCGGCCATGGTGTGGCTTCTCAACGACCTGAACCCCCAAGTGTGGTGAATCCGTAACGCACGCCCGGTGCGCCGCCGCCGAGCGCGTAGCTCCAGGTCTCTGAGACTCAAAGGGTCGCCTCCAGCGCACGAAGTCACGAGACCCGGAGCGGTGCCCGGGTCATGATGGTTCAGCCACCATGACTCATTCATCGCAACCGCGGCCGTTCCATTGATCCCAAGAGAGCTTCTGGCCACAGCGCCGGTCCCAGGCGAGGGCGGCGGCGACATGCAGCTCTTCCGCCGGGGCACCGAGTTCATGCTCTACGTGCGGAACGCCCCGCTGATGACCAGCCGTGTCCGCGGCTCAGAAGAGCAACTGGCCGAGCTGGCGCTCGAGCGCATTCAGACGAAGAAGCCCCCTAGAGTCCTCGTCGGGGGTCTGGGCATGGGGTTCACGCTCGCCCGCGTACTTGCTCTGGTGGACGAAGGTGCGACGGTCGATGTCGTCGAGCTCGTGCCCGAGATCGTCGATTGGAATCGCGAGTGGTTCGGCGAGCTGTGCGAACACCCGCTGCGCGACCCCCGCGTGACGGTCATCGTAGGCGACGTGGTCAGCACGATTCGCCAAGCCAAAGCTACCTACGACGTGATCCTGCTCGACGTGGACAACGGTCCTGAAGGCTTGACGCTGCGCAGCAACGATCGGCTGTACAACCAGAATGGCCTGCTCGCGGCACGCAAATCGCTTAGGCCAGCCGGCGTGGTCGCAGTTTGGTCCGCCGACAACTTGCCGTGGTTTACCGATCGCATGCGCGGATGCGGGTTCGCCGTCAAGGAGCGGCGCGTGCGCGCGCAGCGGACGAAAGGCGCCCGTCAGATGATCTGGACCGGCAAGCGAACCTAGGCAAGCGCGCTTTCAGCGGCGGGCCTAGCCTGCCCGATCGCACGATTCACACCCACGGTTCAAACATGAATTTCACCGCTCGCCCTCATCACGATCTTGTGTTCGCGGCGACGGCGCTCGTCGCGGTGAGTTGCGGCGGCGGCAGCAGCGCCCCGATCGCCCCGCCACCGCAAGGAATCTCGTGGACGAACCTTGGACCCGAGGGCGGCTTCGTTGCCAGCGTCGCGTTTCACCCAACAATCGAGAACGAGGTGTGGGCTTCGGGAGACAACGGCAGCGGCATCTTCCGCTCCGCGGATGCCGGACAGACTTGGGCTCGATTCACCAACGCGCCCCAAGATCACGCCACCCATGCGTTGACGCTAGACGCCGCGAACCCGAGCCGCACCTATGCACCGAACTACTCTGGTCGAGGCATGCTCCGCACGATGGATGGCGGCACCACTTGGGACGTCACCGGGAGTGGACTACGAGGAACGGTGGGAAGCGCCGTCTACGACATGGCGGTCGACCCCACGAGCCCGACCACGATCTATGCCTGCACGGCAAGCGGGCTCCTGCAATCCATCGACACGGGCGCAACGTTCGCACAGTTGAGGTCTCGTACGTTCGTGTCGGAGTTCGACTTCCGCGCCGTGGCCGTGTCGAACCATGGCGTGTTCGTTGGCACTGCCGAAGGCCGCGTCCATCACTCGACGGATTCGGGCGCGTCATGGAGCGAGATCACCACCACCACTGGAGACGCGATCTCCGACTTGGCGCTTTCGACTTCGACGCTCTACATCGCCGAAGTCGACGCAACCATTCTTCGTACGAACGCCGCCAACCCAAGCTTCGTTGAGACTCTCAACCAAGGGGGCGGCTTCGGCTTCATCACCAGCGGACGATGGACCAAACTTACCGTCGCTTCTGGAGCCTCGGCCAACAGCGACCTTCTCTGCGTCGGAACCGTGTCCACTCCAAGCAGCGGGCAATGGGGGTTCTTCGTGAGCTTCGACGGAGGCCGAATCTTCGAGCGTCGCACGAACGGGATACCCCGCGCCTCTGTGTTCTCGATCGCCATCGATCCATTCAACCCGCGGCGAATGATCGTTGGCACGATCGGCGACGGCATCTACCGGAGCGTGGACGCCGGGCTCAACTGGACAGCCGCCAACACGGGAGTTGTCGCGACCAACAGCATCGGATTCGCAGAAGACCCCACCGATTCGCAACACCTGCTGGTGAGCTCCACCGACGAATTCAACGGCACCCCAGGAGTCTTCGAATCCAACGATGGTGGCGCGAACTGGTCACCCGTCTTCGGGTTTCCAAACGACGCTGCAGCGCTCGATATCGACCCCGTGAACCCCAGGATTTGGTTGGCCGGTGGCTTCAACGGCAACAACAACTTCAACCCGGGCGTCCAACGATCGACCACCGGAGCCAACGGGCCATGGACGCCAGCGCTGCCGACCAGCCTGCAGATCGACCGATTCGAACGAACCGACTCCACGGTATTCGCGCTTGCAACCGCGTTCTCTGCACCCGCGACAGCGGCGGACGTCGGGCTCTACGCATCTACCGACTCTGGCGCCACGTGGGCGAAGCGCTTCACCGGTGCCGTCCAAGATCTCGCCGTTCACCCATCGGAAACCGACCACCTCGTCGTCGTCGGCGTGAACGCGTGCGCATCGACGAACGCATTCGCCACGTCTTCACCGACTCTTGGTCTCGCGTCGTTTGCGCCCCTCAGCCGATTCACGTCGGTTGAGTTCGTGTCTCCCACCCACCTGCTCGTCGGTGGCGCACGCAGCGAACTCTTCGAAACTCGAAACTACAACCCCAGCGGAGCCGGCGTGACGTGGGCGCGCGTCACCACTCCTGCCGTGGCTGTGCTCGTAAGCGACATCCACGTGGTCAACGGCTACTGGTACATCGTCTGCTCCCTGAATCCATCGCTCTCAACCCTCGATGCAACACCAGGGATCTTGCGTTCCACCGATGAAGGCGCGAACTGGACGTTCATCGACAGCGACGCGTCCGCGTCGCGCCTCACGCGACGGCTGCACCGTGCGCGGGGATCAAACTCGCGATTCTATGCCGGAATGGCCGGCGGTGGGTTGCTGCGGCTCGACGACGTGCGGTAGGCCGGCGTCCGAGCCGACCAGGCTGACGCCTTTCTTGTCATCCGGCACCGCGCGAACAGGCGCCTGCCACCTGCCTTCGGCTACGATCACTGCCAGATGGCAGGGCTTCGATGAACGATGCGGCGCGCGACGCCGAGCTGGACCGGCTGATTGCCGCGTGTCTGGAGCGGTTCGAACAGGTCGGAGAAACCGCACTCGACGAGTTCGTGGCCGAGCACCCCGAGCACGCGGACGTCTTGCAGCGGCGAATCGTCATGCTGCGAGACACTGGGATGCTCACCGCGCCAGGAGAAGCGAGTGCGGCGTCTGACGAGCAAACGATCCCCGATCGCTTGGGTTCGTTTCAGATCTTGCGTTGCCTTGGGGGTGGGGGAATGGGCGTCGTGTATCTCGCCGTCCAAGAAGAACTGGGCCGCGAGGTCGCACTGAAACTCGTGCGGCCGGACCAGATGTACTTTCCTCGCACCCGTGAACGCTTTCGTCGCGAGATCGAAGTCATCTCGAAACTACAGCATCCCGGAATCGTGCCGATCTACGCGGTGGGCGAAGAGGACGGAGTTCCTTACTTCGCCATGGAGAGAGTTCGGGGCTGCACGCTGCACGATGTGTTGCAACACCTCGCCGGGACCGATCCAAACGAGCTCACTGGTCGCGACTTAGCGATCGCCGTGAAACGCTGCTCGGATGAGGAGGACGACTTGCAGGCCGATGCTGATCCAGCGCTCGGCTACGTTTTCTCCGGTAGCTGGGAAGATGCCTGTTTGCGATTGGTGCGCCAAATCGCCGAAGCGCTCGAGCACGCACACCGTCGCGACGTCGTGCACCGCGACATCAAGCCATCCAACGTCATGGTGACTCCGAGCGGGCGAGCGATGATGTTGGATTTCGGCCTTGCTGGTTCGGAATCGACGCACTCGTTGACCCGCACCGGATCGAAGCTCGGCTCACTCCATCACATGGCGCCCGAGCAATCCCGGGGCGACACGCAGGCCGTTGGACCTCGCACCGACATCTACGCCCTCGGTGTCACGCTCTACGAACTGCTTACCCTGACTCCCGCGTTTCGCGGCGAAGCCACTCACGAGATCGCTCGTGCCATTGAGTTGGGAGCTTTCACGCCGGTACGTCGGCGCAACACGGCGGTGAGCTGGGAAAGCGAGACCGTTTGTCATCGTGCCATGGCTCTTGAACCTGGCGAGCGCTACGCCACGGCGGTCGATTTCGCGCGAGACTTGGACAACGTCTTGGACCGTCGACCGATCGATGCGCGCCGTGCGGGAGCTGTGCTGCGCCTCAAACGGTGGGCCCAGCGAAACCCGGCGATCGCGGTCGGTTGCACCCTGGGACTGATTGCGGTGATCGGCGGCGCAATTGGGTACGCCGTGATTGAACATGACGCTCGGGAACGAATCGCGGAGAAGCATGCTCGTGCGGAACGCAACTTCGAGCGAGCCACCCGAGCGGTGAACACCATGCTGACCAAGGTCGGTGACGAAACGTTGCGCAACATCCCGCAGATGGAAGCGGTGCGCCGCGACCTGCTGCTCGAAGCCTTGGCCAGTTATCAGGAGTTCCTGGCGGACTCCGTGACGGATCCAGACCTGCGCGCTGAGACCGGTCGAATCCACTGCAAGATCGCGACGCTCCAATTCGACCTGCATGAAACGGAGAGCGCGCTGACTTCCGCTCGAAGCGCGATCACGATCTTCGAACAACTCGGGCAAGAGCATGCCTTTGCGCCGAGCGATCGATCGGAGTTGGCGCTGGCGCGACGCGTCGTCGCAGATGTCCTCGAGGAGACTGGAGATCTAGCCGACGCGGACCAGGAGCGCCTCACGGCGATCAACGAACTGGAGCGATCCCGCGACGACAACACGCAGACCACGGATGAGACCGTGTTGTTGGCGCAATTGCGGCATGCACGAGGCACCGGTCTGCGGACGAGTGCCCCCGATGAAGCTGAGTCAGAGTTCCGCGCTGCACTTGCCATCATGGCGGAGCTCATCGTGAAGCACCCGGATCGGCACGAGTATCGGGCGATCGCTGCGCGCGGTCGGAGCCAATTGGCGGCTTCGCGCGGCGGCCGTGGACATCACAAGGAAGCGCTGCAACTGCACACCAAGAGCGTCGAGGACTTCGATCAACTTTTAGAGGCGGTTCCAGATCAACGGATCTACCGACGCCACTTGGCGATTGCGCTCTACAACCAATCGATGGAGTTTGGCCGCGCCGATCGGTTCGATGAAGCTCTGGCCTCGTGCCGGCGCGTCGAGAAAATCTGGGTGCGAGAGATCGAGGACTTCCCCCGTTTTCTGGAGTACCGCTCGCTGCTTGCGGTGGCGCGCTCCAGGATTGCGACGCTGTTGGCGCGGCGAGGTGAGACCACCGCAGCGATCACCATCCTGGAAGCGAACAACCAGGACCTCCGCGCTCTCGTCGCCGAGCATCCGACCAATATCGAGTTTCGCTTCAACTTGGCGCTCGGCGTCAGCACCCTGTGCACTCGCTTGCTCAGGGAGCGCGAGTTCGAACGGGCGTTGCGCAGCGCAGACGATGCCGCTGAGTTGCTCGCCGAACTGGCCCGAAATCAGCCCAGTGATGCGGAGTTCCACTTCCACCTTGGGCGTGCGTTTGCAAAGCGTGGAAGTGCTCGAGAGGAGCTAGGGGATTTGCGCCAGGCCTGCGACGACTATCAACTCGCCATCAGCGAACAACTTCGAGTACGCAAGTTGGTATTCGACCATCAAGCTGGGCCCAGAAACCTGCGCAGCAACATTTGGAAGCTGGCGAACTGCCGCATCGATCTGGGACAACATCGCGAGGCCGCGACCGCGGGCGAGGAGTTCGTATCGAACTTCCCCGACCAAGGCACCGAATGGCGTCGCGCCGCCGAGGTGATCGCGCGATGTGCCTGGCTGCCCGAGGACGACGACACTCTAGCTTTGGAAGCGCAGCAGGCAGCCGCCCGCAGCTACGACGAGCGCGCTTTCGAGCTGCTCCGCGGCGCGGTAGAGCGTGGTTTCGACCGCTTCGAAAGCCTGCAGAAAGCACCGACACTCGCGCGGGTCCGAACCCTTCCTGGATTCGAAGCCTGGTTCCGCGGACTCGTCAACGACTGACGAAAGCGCGTTGCGCCAGATGAAAGTGCTTGCCACACCTGCGCAGTTGCTCGTTGCCAGTCGGTGAGCCGGTGACTCGAAGCGGTTAGATGCTGCGGTTCGGCGAGGCGCGCTGAACTAGCGAGTTTCGAACCCCGAAACCAAACGCCCAACCGTCGGCACTGTCCATTCCACGGTGACGCGCACGCCCGAGGGCAACGGTGCGTCGGGGAGGAAGACGAACATGCCCGGCGCTTCGATCCGTCGATCGAGCAACGTGCCTTCGATGGCGGTTCTCGGCAAGATCATCCGGCCGCTGATCTCGGCGTCTCCCGCGCGCACCACGCAGGTGCCTTGCGGGGTGAACGGCAGCGGCGCGAAGGTGTGCAGGGTGATTGGGTAGCCGACCACCTCGACGTTCGCGCCATCCTCTGCGGCGGCCGCGATCAGCGCGGTCCCGAGCGTGTCGCCCAGATCTGCGAGATCCACGCTGCAGGGCACATCCGTCGCGTTGTCGAACGGGAACGCCAGACCGGCGAGCTTCTTGGGAGCACGACCCGGCAGCGGCCGCAGGTCGCAACCCACGAACTCTTTCTCGACGAAGAGCGACACCAACATTCGGTGCGGGTTGATGAGCACGTCACGGCAACCCGGACTCGCAAGTAGACGCTCGAGCGCCTTGTCAGCATCCGCATTCCAGGCCACGACGAAGTCTGGCTCGCCCGGCGGTGGGATCGGAATCTCGACTTCCTTCGCCTTCTTCGCCGACTCCTCCATCAGCTTGGCGCGGCGCTTCACCGCCTTCATGTAGTTCGGCACGAACGTCGCGAGCCCGAGTGCGGTCGAACTCTCCACCCGTCGCGCCCCCAGCAACGGCAGCTCTGCGCTGCGCCGCAGGGTGTTGATCGCGCGACGCACCGGCATCTCGTTGCGCTGCTCAGCCCCGCGCATTGTCGCGCGAATGTCTTCGCCTTTGGCCCAAAACAATCGCCACTGCTCATCAAGCTCTTCGAGTGAAAGCCGGGTCTGACCCTTGAACGCCGCGGACACCTGGTCCATGCCCTTCGCACCGCGCTTCGTCGTCTTCTCAAGCGCGAAGTAGAACTGCGGATCACGACGGAAGACGTAATCAATCAAGGACCACGCCTTGACGCGTTCGGGCACCTTCATGTTGTCGGGCTTTAGCAACGGAATGCGTGCCGCGGGGACCCGCGTGCCTTCCCAAGCCATCTCGTTGGCGACACGGATCCAACTTGCCATGTCCGCGGAGACGGTCATTTGGCGGCCGCTGCCCGCCACGGTGTTCGCGTTGCTCAGATCGAGCGTGTAGGTCAGCGTGCGATTGAAGAACCACCCCACCGCCGCGTGGCCGATGCCTTCCCACAATCCGATGTTCAAAGTGCGGGTGACGTCCTGGGACATCCCACGGACCGTGTAGTCATTGACCAGCGCGGGGTTGGGTTTGCCATCCATGCTGTAGACGCGCAGCTCGTCTTCGGATGTCTCCATGAACCCGAGTGACACCGATTCCTTGAAGAACCGCAGGCGCTGCGCATCGAGATGCTGGGCATTCTTGTCAAAGAAGGCGTGGTAGGAAGCCCGATCCTTGAAGAACACCATGTTGCGGTACTGCGGGAACTCCGGGAACCCGGGCGCGCTCGCACAAAGCGTCTTGAAGAGCTCCGCGGTTCGCTCGGTGTAGCGGGCGGCTTCCATCAACACTTCGGTATCCAAGTCGCCGTAAACGTCGCAGTGCGGCGCCTTGAACGCGACCAACCCCATTCCCCGGAGCAGTGGCGACACTTCATCTTCGGGCAACGGTTCGATGACCGGCTGCCAAGCGATCAGGTCGGACACCGCATCGTGCAGCCGGCGACCCTGTCGCACGATGTCGAAGTCCTCGGGAGATACGAGCAGCCCCTCGAACGTGTCATCCTTGATGCGAGTCAAGAACTCCGGCTTGGGATCGAAGCCGTAAGCCAACTTCCAGTGCAGTGCGGCCTTGGTGTTCAGCGCTGCGGCTTCGAGCTTCTCGGCCACCGCGGTGTGCGCTGTCGCCAGCTTCTTCACCAGCTTCTTCCACGCGCGATCTAGCTTGCGTGCATCGCGTTTCTTGATGGAGTCTTTGGCTTTCGGCGCTTTGCCGTCGAGCCGCCAAATCGGCCCGCGCTTGACGTAGCCCAAGCCCTCGCGGGCGCGTTCGTTTTGGTCGTCGTACTGTTCGAGAACCGTGCGCCAAAGCGCCAGCGCGCGAACGTTGCTGCCGGCTTCCAACGACTCCGCCGCGAAGTCGTTCATCTGTGCGGCGACCTGATTGAGCGTCTGCTGATGTTCAGCGAGCAGCGCGGCATTCTGCGCGCGCAGGACACCACCAGTGGCCGCGCAAATCAGGGCCACAGCTAGCGCGGGAAGACCCAGTCGGGTTGAAATCAGTCGGAAGCCAGTCAGCATCGCCGCAGCGTAGCAGTCCATGCACTCAACGGCAGGCAAGCTTCCCAAAGCCGGTGCGGTTGGCCGGTGCGTCAGCCAAGCCCTGGCAAGGTCACCTCCACGGCATGAGGAGAATCGGCGTCTTCGCTATCCTCGTCGGCATTCCCCATGCCCAACCCCATTCAACGTACTTGGCTCTCGCGACGTGCCGCAGGACTCGTCGCTCGGTGGATCGCTCGCCTGCTCGCTATCGGAGTCGTCGCACTATTCGCCATCTTCGTGATCGGAGAAGGGATCCCAAAGCCGTCGACGGGATACGAAACCGCACTCACGATCGCACTCACCCTGATGATCACAGGATTGATCGCTGGGTGGTGGCTGGAGCTGACTGGCGCACTGTTGATCCTCACAGGATTCGTGATGTTCGCCGTGGTCGAACGCAGCGTTCCACTCACAGTCCCGCTCATCACCATACTGCTGGCGGGAATTCTGTTCGGCGTCGCCTGGGCCTTGCAACCGCGGAGCAGTGAAGCCGGTGTCAAGATCGATTCATCCGAGCCCGGACAATGACACTGACGCTCGCCGAGGCACAGAACAACGTAGAGCTCTACGACCACATCCCCGGCTGAGTGTGGGCGCACCACGCGTTGGCGACCACTAACAGGTACGCGCTACTGGCCGATCAGTCGCAGCGTGCGCGTAAACGTCGAACCCGCGACGAACTCCAGCCGCACGAAGTTGTCTCCCAGCTCAAGCGGGATCATGCATTCGTGATCCAACCGGTGAGGTTGCCCGGGTCGCGACGGGGGAATGCTGGTGACTTCTTCGTCGTGGGAGACGGCTTGGCCGTTGACCGAGATGGTGAGCGCGCTGAACGGTGTCGTGCGGGATTCCAAGCGGAACCGCAGTTTCGCTTCGCCGACGGGGAGACGGGCGCCGTTGTCGGGATCCAGAATGGTGAACGAGGGCTGGCTCGTCTCCATGCAGCGCGGCTCGAATTCGGACTTCAAGAACCGCACAAGCTCGACCGAGGCGTTGGTGACTGCACGGTCGGTGAGTTCGACACTGGCCGACTCGATGTCGTCGCTCGTCCAGAACGGCGGCAGGATCAACGCCTGCACCGTCGACCAGCTGAAGAACGAGTTCCGGTCCAGGAAGCTCGTAGACACCATGCCCCCCGATGCGTTCACAGCCTGGATCTCGAAGTCAGACACAGCGTCGCGCACGTCGAAGCGCACGACCAAATTGGTGTCGTAGTTTGAGTCGTCCACAGCCAAGCCGCCGATCCACGTGCCAAGCCACAGCAACCCGGATGCCCAGAAACCACTGCTCACGCCTTCGTGAACAAACGGTTCCGCTCGCTCGATCACCGGCGTAATCAAGACATCGGGGAACACCTCGCTGCCTTCTTGCCAAACGATGACGTCGCTCGCCGCGCCGTATTTGGTCAGGGTGGCAAGCAGCACATCGTGGAACTTCGAGGCACCACCGCGGAAGCCCAGGCCTCCGGCATCAACCGCGAGCCGTTCACCGTGCTCCACATCCGTAATCGCCACCACGAGAGCCGCGGGATCGCCGCGCACTGCATCGGGGTCCACGGTGGAGCAAGCGGATGCTGCGACAAAGAGGCCGACGGCCCCCACGGTCCTCCATGGCTTCCCGGTCATTGGTTTGATTCCAGTTCAATCACGAAGCGGCAGCCTACGTGCCAATACTTGTTCTCCATAGGTCGAACCTTGCTGCGATCCTTCGGTTCGAGATCTCTGGCCCGCCCGGATTCGAAAGTTGCCCTGCCTCGCACGCGCTGGTCGGCGCACCATGCCGCGAGCCCGCTCCGCAGACCTAAGACGCCTTCAGGCGACATATCCCCCACGATGTCCGCGGCGGTTGGCCGCTCGGTGATCGAACGATACGGGTGCTGCCCAAGGTTGCGGGTCAATCCGTCCCACTGCACCTTGCTCGGGAGCTGCAACCCGGCGCCGGGGTATTGCTGCGCGATCTCCCCGCAATCGATCACGCTGAGGTGCACAACGAAAGCTGACGGACTATCTGGCGCCGAGAAATTGCTGTGGGCCGGCAGAGCAAGGAACGTGTCGAGCGCTCCCCTTCTCTTGTTGCGGTCCCAAAGCCGACGCAGCTCGCCGTAGGTCAACGGCGTTCGGTCGCACAAGAACGGCGCCGTGTCGTCGACTGGCTGAACCAACACCATCTCCACGCCGGGCCGCTGGCTGAAGTCGAACACCCAAACTTTGGCCTGAGCATCGAAGGTCGCCCGCAGTTCTGACGGCACGTCGATCTCGACAGGCCAGGCCTGGAACGCCTCTTCGGACCACCCCGCGGGGGCAATGCGCTTGGGTGCTGGATCTGGCTCCAACGAGACCGCCAACGTTCCCGGGTCCGCGATTGGCTCTGGCTGGGTCAACACCAACCGTGTGCGATCTCTCTGCAGCGTCGCAAGGGTTTCGCGCGCATGGCGACTGAGCAGTTTTTCGCCTTGCTCCCACTGGTTCAGCTTCAACTTGAGCCAGCCCCTCGCGTCGCGAAACTGCGCCTCGTGATTTGGTTCGCCGAGCGCAGCATTCACTTCACGTACACCCAACACCATCTCGTCGAACTCCGCATTCAGCAGCCGCAGGAGCGGCGGTGTAAGTTCACCGATGCTCGACTCACGGTACTTCGCGAACCAACTGCCCAGGCCGTCTTCGCTGGGCCTCTGCTCTAGATTCTCAAGCGCTGCAAACGCGCTCCGCAACCAAGTGTCGCGATTGGCGTCCCAACTTGGCACGAACCGTTCCGGCGGCAGGAGCTCTTCCCAGGCAGCTTGTCGGGCGAGAGCACTTCGCGTCAGTGTTTCGACGTCCCGGGCTCGGCCAATGAGTTCGACATCGCCTTGCCGACCCGCTTCGGTGACCGCTGCGGCGGCTTGGGCCAGCAACAAATCGAGCGGGTCGCCATCCTGGAGACCCGCCTCAGCATCACGCACGTGAGTTCGAAGCCGCGCTTTTCGATCGCGGAGGTCCTCCTCAAGCTTGGTGACGCGACGCTCCAAAGCCTCGCTCTTATCCAGCGCGTCCACCACCTTGGGATCGTTCTTCAACGCGCGCAGCTGCGCCTCAGCGTCTGCGTTGTTTAGCGTGGGAAGCTTGACCTCCATCGCGGCGATGTCCTCTGTGAGATTCTGCGCGGCCTTGATCTCGTCCAGAGCTGCATCCAACTTTTCGCGGAGCGCACTGAGCGACACCAGTTCGTCGGGTTGCGCAAAGAGCTCGTTCGGATCCACGCTCTCAACACGTCGATCTAGCTCGCCCAGCTTCTCGCCAAGGTTGGATTGCAGCTGCCGCAGATTCGCTGCCGAGGGCAACTTGGAGTCGTCCGACTCAAGCGCGCTGGCCACGTCGGCCTCAATGCCTCTGTAGTCCTCGCGCCACGCACGCAACGTCTTGGTGCCATCGACCGTAGGAGTCCCCAGCCAGCTGGTCACACCCGTGACTTCGAGCACGGTCACGGTGCCCATCACGAACAGCAGCGCGCACAACGTCCACAGCAACGCGGCGTTGGAACTCTTTTTCCGCTCCACGTTGTCAGGGATCTTGTGGAAATGCAGTTTGTCCTCTTCACCTTGGACAATGCACTCCAGAGCTTTCACCACGTCTTTGAACGAGCGGTAGCGATGCTGCTTGTGCCGCGCAGTCATGCGTTTGATCACTTCCGCCAACGCGTCGGGAACCTCCGGAGCGATCTTGCGCGGGTCGAGAAACGGCAGCCGATCAACCACCGTCGCGATCTCTGAAGGGTATGTGGCGTCTTCCGAGGAGATCGACGGCACACCGGTGAGCGCGTGATAGAACGTCGCGCCCAGCGAATACATGTCGCTGCGATGATCGACTTCTTCGCCGAGCTGGGGCCACTGCTCGGGGCTTGCGTAGCGCGGCGTCATCGGCGCGTGGTGCAGCGTGATGCCGGTATTGGCGATCTTGGCGGCGCCAAAGTCCGCAAGTCGCACATCGAGCTCGGTGCGATCGCCCTCGTGCCGGGTCGCCAAAAGCACGTTCTCCGGCTTGATGTCGCGATGCACCAACGGCTGCGCTTCGCCGCTGGGCAGGGTCCGTCGCTCGGCAGCCAGCAGCGCCATGGACGCCTGGAGGAGCAGGCGCACGCCTTCCTTGGCGGGCAGTCGGCTAGACGGAAACTTCTCGGCGTAGGTCTGCAGAGTTCCCCCGTCCGCAAACTCCATCACCAGGTAGTCGAGATCCGACTCAGAGCCCGAGCTAATTACCCGCACCACGTAGGGGGTCTGCATCAGCCCGGCAGCTGCCGCCTCCTGCAGGAAACGACGACGACTCTCCGCATCCTCCAGCAGATCCTCACGCATCACTTTCAGCGCGACACTGCGACCTGCAACGGACACCTGCTCGGCCTGCCACACGCTGCCCATGCTGCCTCGACCGAGCAATCGAACGACGCGGAAGTCGCCGATGCTTCGCCCCACCAACGAAGCTTTGCTGCCGCGCGATCGTTTTCGCGGGCGCGTCCCGCGGACCACGGTTTGGTCTGGATCCGACGATGCCGACTCGAGCGGATCTCGCTCGGAGTTGCGGACGCGGTTGCCGGCTCGGGGGTTGTGCTTGCCTGATGCCATCGGAACGCGAGAGCGGGTGCCTCGTCGGGGAGGAGTGTAGCGACTGCTCGCGTTGACAGCAGCCCGGCCGATTCCTCTCATGGCAAAGCTGGGATGGCCTTCCTGGCCAGCAGCGGCGAGCGAACTCGGCCCGTGACGCCTTTCTCTCGCCGAGACACCCCCCACGGCCTACTCTCGAAATTCGGCAAGCTTCGGACAACGCCACGGGCGTATTGGCCGAATGCGCTCGTAAACGCTCGGCGCACCCCACCTCCGCACGCGCTGCCCTCAATCGACGATGGACCTCCGGTTCAATGAACTCTGCGTGCTCCTGGGCGGCGGCCCATGGTCCGAGGTCCTTACGCTCCGCAGCGAGCGGCACGCTTCGACGGCATCGGAACCTCGAGACCGTTCGACGGACGACGCATCGCACTCAACGTCCGATCCCTACGCCGGCCGCGCCGAATGGGCCTTCCTTGCGAACGGTCACGGCGCGCACTGCTTCGAAGTGCTGCGGGTGAAGCTTGCGGCCTACCGCGAACTCATCTCCGGGCTCCTTGCGCTGCAGCCACGGGCTTCGGAGCACACGCCAAGTGAAACCACGCGCGTGCTGGACGCGACCGTGATCACGGCCCGCGTGCCGCACAGCGGCGTCGCCGTGCCAGCGCGATGGAACTTCTCGATCAAATTGCGCCCCGCCGGGCCCGACGACGCGGATTCTCGTGGCCCGACGCGAGCGCCGATGCCGCCGCGGGCGCGTCTCGGCTACCTCTTGTTCGAGGTCTTGCTCCGGCACGACGGGCGCGGCGCTGCGGAGGTTCGCGTCATCGTTGACCGCATGCAGCAGGATTTGAGCCGCCTGCTCGAGCCGTTTCCGCACCGCACAGAGGAGCTCAGCCGCGAGACCCTACTGGTCCTGCTGCGAGAGCTGTCCCAGTCAAAATCGACCCACAAGACGAGCCCATCGACTTCACAAGACAGGGACTCCGAACGCCCCAGAAGTCGCGACGCGGCCATCCTGGATCCCCGGGGTGTGCTGCACGACAACCGCACGCGGAGTCGAACCGCCCGGCCGCACGATCTTTCGACCTGGGAAGAGACGCTGATTCTCGCGACCCGACTGATCACGACGCTTCCCGAGCTTCAGCTGCAGGTGAACACCCGAGAATCGTTCGCCGAGCTCCTCAAGATGATGATCCTCGAGCTGGATCACCTGCTGCGCCGGCTGAGCATCGAGCTCTTCGCGTCGAACGATCGCGACCAAACGCTCGTTGGCGTCATTGCGAGAATGCACCACGAGCTGCGCGAGAAGCTCGTCGATGACACAGCCGCTGGCATCGATGGTCGAGGGTTCGAGCGATGAAGTACCACCTGACCATTCGTTTCGAAAACGACGTGAACGAACGGCGTTGGTTCGACCAAGAACGGATTGGTCTAGGCGCACACCCGGACAACGATGTTGTCTTGCCGCACGATGAGGTTTCCCGACGGCACGCTTGGATCGAACGAAGGGGCTCCACGTTCAAGCTGCTCGATCAGGACAGCACGAACGGCACTGAACTGAATGGTTCACCAATCGTGGCCGACCACGCGTTGCCGCTCGCACACGGCGATTCCATCCAAATTGGGCCGTACGCGCTGATCTTCGAGTGCCCCGACGCAGAGGCACCCTTCGACACCGTGCGCGTCGTCGATCCGGAACGGGCAGCTGCACGGGTGCGCGCGGGGCTCTTGCGGCGGCACGCAGAACTCATCGAGACGTCGCCGTCCCGCCGTGAGGTGTTGCTGCAAGCACACCTGGAAGAAGCGCTCTCCGCGCACCGCGACGCGGTGAAGCTGGAGATCCTGAGCCGCCTCGGCAAATCGCTCACGGTGATCAGCGGAACAGCCACGAAGGATGCCGCAGAGGAGCGACGCTCTGACAGTGGAGACCGTCGCAAAGCGCTCAACACGAACTCAGATGCCAAATCCAACGGCGTGTCGTCAGCGCGCACGCACGATGCAGCCGATCCCAACTCCGAACCAGGTGTCGGCCCACTAGCGCCCAGGACAACGCAGCGTCGCGAGGCTTCCTACGTCGCGAGCCAAGCGGCCATGGAACGTCTCGCCAGAAACCTCCTGGATCGCGAACTCACGTCGGAACGTCAGATCGAACGCTTCAGCCGCTGCATGGAAATCGTCGCGGAGACACTCTTTGAATGGCTTCCAGAGCTGTTGGCCACAAGGAAGCGACAGCAGGAACAGTTCGGCGTGGACCACCTCGACCTGCTCGAAGACGAGATATCCCCCGAGGATCAGCCATTGCAGAAGCTCTCACTTGATCCGAGCACGATGCGCCGACAGCTCTTGGAGCCAAGCCGCGACAAGGATCTCGCCGCGATGCGCACATCCTTGCGAACCGCGTTTCGCGACATTGCGGATCACCAAGCTGCCTTCCTGGCGGCCATGGAAGCGAGCACCAAAGCCCTGCTTCGCCGCATTTCGCCCAAGGCAATCAACGCGTCGGTTGGGGAAGCGCATTCCCGCGCAGCGCTGTGGGCAGGCGAGAAGTCACCGCAGTGGCGAGCCTTCGACCTGATGTTCACGCGGCTCCAAGCCGAAGGGCTCACCGACCAAGTGTTGCTGGAAGCGTTCCAGCGCGGCTACCTCGGTGCTCGACCCCTCAGCAGCCGAGCTGATGAGGGGTCGGACCAGGACGCTCCGCCAGCTGCGTCAGACGCCTAGATCGACAATTCGGGCGACGACCAAATCGTCCGCCTAGAGCGGCGTGACGTTGCCGATCACACCGAACCGGCGTCCGCTTCAGCGCCGTCTGCACCCGAAGCGCCGGTATGCCAGCCGTCGAACGACTCGCCGAGTCCGTCCATGCGGGAACGCATGCATTGCTGCACGACTGCGCGGGCGCGTTTGTAGTCAGAGCGCAGGGTCGCTTCGGAACGCTGGCCCAACTCCGTGGAGATCTCGGCAAACGCGAGCCCTTGGCGGCGCAGGGTGTAGACCCTGCGTGGGGTCTCGCCAAGCCGTTCGACACACTCCATTTCGGCCGCGTTGAGTTCACGGTGCCGGGCGAACATCGTGGGCGTCGGCGTGCGCTTGTCGGGGACTTGACCCATGAGGTCTTCCCCATCCTCGCCACCGATACGCTTCCGGTCGCCGCCGCGCTTCAGCGCTTTGTCCATGCGCGCTAGGTCGATCATGATGTTGTCGCCGACGCGGTAGAGCCAATTCCAAAACGTGCCGTCTTGGGTGGGGCGGTACTTGTCGAGTTCCAGAAGCACGCGAACCATGACGTCCATCAGGAAGTCGTCGAGTTCGTAGCCAAGAGGGAAGATGCGCCGGTGGCCGTAGCGCTTGCGGACGTGATGTTCGATCTTCTCTGACAGCCGACCCCACGCCGGTGCGCGTAGGTCGGAACGCGCGGACGACACCAAGTACTGGGTCGCATCGAGGGGATCAGCCGCGGCTCCTGCTTCGGACATGCGTTCGGAAGGACCGCTAGGTTTCTTGGGGTTGTCTCTCATCGTGGCGTGTTCACCGTGCAGCGGCTCCAGCGCGAGTTTGGAACCTGCGTTCTGCTTTCGGGCGGGTTGCCCGAGAATGGCGGCTGCGAACGGTCAGGGAAGGGTACCTCGCCCGCGGCACTGGTCGCAAGCTAGACCCGGTGCAACGATTGGCGCCCGGACCGAGTTCCTTGCAACGCGTGCTCGATCCCTGACGTTTCTCAGCGGTTGGCCGGCGCTGAAGCTCATGCGTTCGGTTGCACCGCTGCGATGGGTATGCCACCCCGCGCTGCAACGCCGCGACTGGCGGGACGTTTCAGAGTGAGAGCGGCGGGCAACTGCCGCGAATGGCGGACCCTCTTGCGGTCTTCCGCACAACGAAATTTCAGTCCTCGACGCCCTGTATGGTCCGGCCTGACTCCCACCTCACGACCACCCCGTCATGACGACTCGCACGGCGACACAACCCACTTTCGCATCCACAGCCTCCAAAGCCGCCGGCCCCCATGTCGCGTGGTGCGGTCTAGCCGTTGCACTGGCCGGCCTGCTGGCCGGCTGCGGACCGGCTGCAATTGGCCTAGGCATTGGCAGCATCTCCGGGGACGACACGAACACAATCGGCGGTCCACCGGAAATCACCACGATCAACGTCACCAGCCCGGACCGTGGAACCAACCGCAACAAGCCCTGGCTCCGCGTGCCCATTCGCTTGCGGGTGGTGAACCGATTCGATCGGGAGGTCCGAGTCTTCGTTTCCGGTCGCTACCAGATCGACAACGTCCCCGCCGATCCGTCCGCTGCGTTTCCAATGACGCTGCGCGACGATGAGTCGGCGACCTCGACGACTTTCACACTCGCACCGCGCGAGCAAACAGAGCGGTTCGTCATCTGGGATGTGCAGGCCGACGAGGGTTTGGGCATTGGTTTTGGCCCCGGGTTCCCAAGTCAGGTGGCACGACTGAACATGCAGCTCTCGCTGCTCGACGCCGTGGGCACCGTGCAGGAGATTTCGGACTTCTTCGAGCCAGCGCCGACCACGACGTTGTTCACGTCGCCGTTCGTCAACTTTTCGAACCTGCTTCTTCGCAACGAGACCGACTCGCCTCTGGACGTCGTGCAGCTCACCTCCAGCCGGCGCGACCAAAGCAACCAAACACTCGACCTGTTCTGGAGCCGACCGGAGATCTACCCTGGCCAAACGTCGGTTCTCGGCACAGATCAGCAGTTCGCACCTCTGCCCATTCCGGCCCCGGATTCCGTCCAGTTCACGGACATCAGCGGTGCACCGACGTTCATTGGCTTCGTGCTGCCGACTGACTTTGTCCCCGGACTCCCGGACTGCTTGGTGAACACCAGCCGCGCCGGCATGAACTTCGTGAGTTGGAACGAAGATGGCACCGTGAACCCTCCGGTGCTCCAGCCCCAGGGTCCGGTGGGCAATGTCGCCAGCAACCAGCACATGCCAGGGCGTCGCGTGGTGCTCCACGACAGCGCGGGCAACCCGCAAGGCGCTGCGCTGCGCGTGCAGTTCGATCAGCGCATCGAAAACGGACAGCGGTTCTTGAGGGTCCACCCCAACGTGTTCATTCCGAACGCGAACGGTACAATTTGGACGCGGCACTTGCCTGAGGGCCCCGTCGCGGCGACGTACGAGCGAGCGATCCCAGACGAGACGCCGGGTCTTCCGCCTAGTCTGCGTGGCGTGTTGGGCGAGTTCGATGGCGACCCCCTCACGGTGGACTACCTGGTGTTCTCGCCGGGCACTGAATTCTCGGATCCCAATGCGCCGGAGGGTTGGTTCCACATCATCAGCTTTGCGATCGATGGGTCGGGAGGCGTGAACTTCCGTGAGCCAACGCCCATCCCGATTCCGCCACTCATCGACGGCGGAAGCACCCCGCGATCCACCACCTTCACGAGCTGGTTGATCAGGCTCTGGCCGACATCCGACAACCGGCCCGGCGTGGTGCTCGCGCGTCGTTGGCCCAATCAGTCCGCCCAAACCAACCTGGAGTATTCGCTGCACGTTCTCGCGCAGGATCCGAACGGTGGGTTCGCCGGCCAGAGTTGGGCACCCATGGATTGGGAACCGGTCATCTGCCCAGGACGCGACCCGGTCAACGTGCCGAGCGATCGCGGGATTCTGTGCCGTGAAAGCATCACAGGCGCTGGCCAAGCACCGTTCATCAACGAGCTATTGCCCGGTGACCTCGACGACGACGGCAAGCCGGAGCTGGTCGTGGTATGGGGCAAGAACGACGGTGCGTCAGAACGACTCTCGGTCACGTTGCTCGCGAACCGCGCAAACCGCGCACCGGTCTGGCGCACGGTGCTCGATGGTTTGCTCCCTTCCGACCTCGATCAGAACGGCACCGCGTTCCTGAAGCTCGCTCCCGGCGCGACCCAGTTGGTCGACCTCAACGGCGACGCCGCGCTCGACCTTCTGTTCAAGACGGAGCAGGCGCCCAACTCTGGATTGCTGAACGGGTGGACCTACTTCTCCTCTTCGCTCACCGGCGTCGGCGGCGACCTGTTGGCACTGCCTCAGTCCGCATCGCTCACCGAGTCCACGCGTCCTGCGGTCGACGACCTGGACAAGGATGGCTACATGGACATTCTGTCCGGCGGCACCATCCATCTAGGTCAGCCTGACGGCTCCTACCGTCAAAGCCAGGGCACGGGCCTTACGTGGTTCCCGAGCACGGCTTCGCGGTTCGAGCAAATCTTCGACCCGAACGTGGATCGTTCGGATCAAATCGAAGTCACGCTGAGCGACCGCGATCAGCCTGTACGCTCGGAGGTCAACCAGGTCGTGACATTCCGCACGTTGACGAGCGGAGGCTTCGCAGTGGAGAACCGCACGCCATTTGACGTCCCGTCTGGAATGGCGGTCGTCGAAGCGTGGCCGTTCTTGCCTAAGGGTCGCGTCGGCCCCGGCACGAGCAAGGACCTCGCCCTGCTCACCGAACCCGCCGGAAACCCCGGTGCAAGCCGAGCACTCTGGCGATTCCACCGCGTCGGCAACCGATTCACATCGGTGAGCTCCACTCCGCTGCAGGATGGTCTCGCAGTCATGGGAGGTCGTGGCAGCGGCGGCATCGCGGTGGTGCGACGCGGCATGCTTGAGGAAGACTGCGACCCGTCGCGCAACCGCATCGTGCAGGACATCGCGTTTGCGGCCGACGATCCCGCGCGCGTCTTCGTCGCGGACAGTGACAACGACTACGCCCCGTTCCTTTTGATCTCCGGCCTCCCCGGGGACACGATTGAAGGAATCGGCGCAGCCGAAGTCACCGGCGACGGCCACGAAGACATTCTCGTCTTGGTGCGCAACGCGAACACCATGCAGCTCTACCGCGCGGCACAGGATCCGCAGACCGGCTTCCGCGGCAACGTGGACATCCGCAAGATCCTCGAGTTCAGAGAACCGACCACGTTCCGCGGCACGCCGAGCTTGCTCGGATTCGCGTTTGATCGCAATCGCGGCATGCTGGGCCAAGGGATCGTGATGACCAATTCCGAGATTCGCTTCGTGCTCCCTCAGGGCCCGGGCGACGCGCTCATGGTGCGCTCTCAGGTTCCGCCGCTACCCGCCGGTTTCCAGCTGAGCCCGCTCTCGCTCGTGCTCGAAGACCTCGACAACGACGGTTTGGTCGACGTGGTTGGTGGCAATGAAGAGGGCAGCCTGGTGCAGATCGAACGGGCGTTCCGGTCAAGCCGGTAGTTCGCACTCAGAGCCGAACCGCCCTACCTGAACCCACCGCCGTCGATGCCGATCACCTGCCCAGTGATGTAACTCGCGGCGGGAGACGCCAAGAATGCGACGAGTTCGGCGACTTCTTCGGGGAGTCCCACTCGCCGCATCGGGATGCGCTGCACCAGTTCGCGGGGGACGTCCGCGATCATGTCCGTTTCGATCAAACCGGGTGCGATGGCGTTCACTGTGATCTTGCGCTTCGCGAGCTCTTCGGCGAGCGACTTGGTGGCGCCGAGAATGCCAGCCTTCGCAGCGGCGTAGTTCGACTGGCCGCGGTTGCCTTGTACGGCTGAGATTGAGGACAGGTTGACGATGCGCCCCCACCGCTCGCCGATCATCGGCATCATCAGCGGACGGGTCACGTGAAAAAACCCATCAAGCGTGGTACGCACCACGGCATCCCAGTCCTCGAACTTCATTCCGGGGAACGGCGCATCGCGCGTGATGCCCGCGTTGTTTACCAGCACGCCGATCGGCAATGCATCGTCCAACAGGTCCGCCAAGGCGTCGCTGGTGGCATCCCGATCCGCGACGTCGAACTGCACGGCTGTCGCGGAACCACCGGCATCAGCAATCGCACCGACGACCGACTCTGCGGCCTCCTTGTCGCTACGGTAATTGACGATCACTGGATGGCCGACAGCAGCGAGCTTCTTGGCGATCGCAGCACCGATACCACGGCTCGCCCCCGTGACGAGTGCGCGAACGCTGCGGACATCAGGCCCGGAGAGTGGATCGCTCGTAGAGACCATGTCAGTGAAAGTCAGGCCGAGGAACGACGCGCTCAGCGTCGTTGCTGAGTTCAAAGAACTCGGCATCCTTGAAGCCGAACATGTTCGCGACGATCGAAGTCGGGAACGACTCACGCAGGTTGCGCAGCTCACGGACGTTGCCGTTCAAGAAGCGACGCGCCGCGGCGATACGATCCTCGGTCAATGCGAGCTCCTCCTGCAGAGCCAAGAAGTGCTGATCTGACTTCAGGTCTGGATAGCCCTCGACGACCGCGAACAGCTGCTTCATCCCGAGCATGAGCGCCGTCTCAGCCCCCGACCGACTCGCGGGTGCGCCGCCCTGTGAGTGCGCCTCGTTGCGAAGCTCCACGATGCGTGTCAGCAGCGATGCTTCATGGGCGGCGAAGCCTTTCACCGTTGAGACGAGGTTTGGGATCAAGTCATGCCGACGTTTGAGCTCGACGTCGATATCCGAGGAACTCTCCTCGATGTGGTTGCGCAACCGGACGAACCGGTTGTAGGCAACGATGAGCCAGATCAGCAACAGCAGCCCGACACCCAGGCCAATCCATAGTGCAGTCATGAGGTGTGCTCCTGTGCGGAGCCGAGGAGGTCTGCTTGAAGATGGCGAGGCCAGAGCTCCAGAAATGCCAACGCCGCGCCAGCGTGCTTGGCGTAGTCCTCGGGCTTCCAGCGGCCCCCGCCATCGGTAATCAACAACCCATCGCCGTCCACCTGGATCTTGAGTGGTCGCTCCTTCAGCAGGAACTCCATCATCGGCGCGTGGCACAGGTCGTAGGCAAATCGCTTGTCTTTCGACGTCACGTGAAAGGCCTTACTGAACTCCACCGACTCGAAATCAATGTCGTCGAATCCAATTGCGGAAGCGATGCGGTCGAAGAAGTGCTCTTTGCGAATCACCACCTGCGGCGCGGAGAACGGCAAGGTGAAGTAGCCGAAGCTGAAGTTGTGGTGCGTTGTCGTCGTGTTGCCCTTGCTGTCCGTCGACTGCGTCTTGTACTGAAACTCGCCCAAAATCGTCGGCAAGGAATGGCCTAGCGCTTCCATCGAACCCGTGAAGAGATTCGACGCACTCTGACCGAACCCCTGCTTAAACTCGGCAAACTGCGCCAACTCATCGTTGTGAGCATCGGTTCGTTTCGGATCGAATCGTAGGCCAAGCTTTTCCGCCGCTGCCAGCAACGCCGCACGCCGCTTCTTGGCCGCTTTGTGCCCGAAGTAAACCGCCACCCCGATCAGCGCGACGACACCCACGATGATCATCACGACAGTCGCTGTGTCTACAGCAGCAATCATGACGACACCTCCACGGGTGACGTTGGGCCGAGCTCAGCAGCGCCGTCGGCACTGCATGCGGTCGCATCCACGTGCGGCAGCGCAGCAACGAGTCGCTTGAACGTCGACGCCACGGCGAGGCTCTCAGGATCCATGGGCAATGCAGTAAAGACCTGAGGAGAGGCGATCAGCACCGCTTTCGTGCGCGCCCGAGACAGCGCGACGTTCATGCGATTCGCTGAGAAGAAGAAGTTCGAGCGGCCGCGCAAAGTATCGGGATCACCGACCGCCAGCGACACCACCACGACCTCGCGCTCCTGGCCTTGAATGCGCTCGACGGTGTCGATGGTCAACCCGGCGACGTCCGGCAATCGTGCTTCGATCGCGCTGCGCAGCGCACGCACCTGCGCGCGGAACGGCGCCACGACAGCGATCTCGCTTGCAGGCACGCCGTGCGAAGTCACCAGTCGCTCGACAAGTGCAGCGGCAAGGTTTGCCTCTTCGGGTGAGCGCATGCCCGGCCGGCTGTGATCCACGCGCGCCCAAACAATGGGTGTCTCCGGATCCAAGAGCTCCCCAACCACATCACTCTCACCAGGCACCTCGATCAACGCAGACGTGCTCGGCGACAACCGCCGCTTCGCCGTCACATCATCGGGCCGCACGAGCCCGTCGTAGAACGCGTCACTCACCGCGCGACACACCGCATCGTTCATGCGGTAGGTGATGTCGAGTAGCACGCTGCCGTAGAAGCGATGCAGGTGTTCGAAAATGGAAACCGCAGACTCGCGGTCGGCGTGATCCGCAACCACCACGGGCGGCAACTGCCGATGGTCTCCGAAGAACACCCAGCGACTCGAGCGCAGCATCCCAGCCAACGCATGCGGGATGGGCATCTGGCCGGCTTCATCAAACACCGTGAAGTGGAACATGGTGGAGTCCGGAA
Source organism: uncultured bacterium (assembly GCA_965534055.1). GTDB lineage: Bacteria > Planctomycetota > UBA1135 > UBA1135 > UBA2386 > CBESZZ01. Next base: position 34,771 of record CBESZZ010000001.1, read on the forward strand.
GCTTCGCGAACTGAAACGACGTACCGGCGACAACACCCCGTTCCGGCAGCTCGCCCCTGGTTGGATGCGCGTTGATCACCCGTGCAGCACGCAACGCCTTCGCGTCGCTACTGCGTGACTGGGCACCCAGCTTGGCCAACGGCAGATCAGGCGCACATCGGCGAATCGCGACGAGTGCGTTGTCGACCGCGCGGTGTGTGAACGCAGACAAGGCCACGCGACAACCCTTGCTGCACAACGCCGCAATGACCTCGGCGAGCAGTCGCGTCTTCCCGGTGCCCGGTGGCCCCTGCACCAGCGCCACACCCTCGGTGCCGATCGCTGCGGCACCTGCCCGAAGCTGGGCTTCGTTCAAGGTGACGCCGTCATCACGTTGGACGGCTCCTAGATGCTCAAGACCACGTGCGGTCCGCTCTGCGTCGTGCTCTGGCTTGTGCTCCCCTTCAAGGACGGCGCGCAATGTGGGATCAGCGAAGGCCCCAGCGACGACATCGCGAAGGCGACCACGAAGGCCCAACGCTCGACGATCGATCACATACGTCTCGCCAACATCGAACGTCAACTCGACATTGCGACGAAACGGATCCCGCTGCAGCCTGAGAACTCCGGTGATCGGGTCGTAGCTGCCGTAGGCCATGGGCAGCGCAACCGTGGGGTCCAGTCCGTCACCCACCGACAGGGCATCCCCCGCGCGAAACTTCGCAACGTTTTCATCGATTGCGAACTCGAACCATCGCTCTTCGCTCGCTCCACCATGGGCGCGCACAAAGCGGGCGCCGCCAATGCACTCGCCCTGCAGAATGCGCTCTGCTGGAGGCAACACGTGCAGCTCGCGGAAGCTGCGCTCCTCGTCGTCGTCTTCCTTGGCCAGGAAACGCAGCAATCGATCTTCTAGAGAAGCGTGCACGGGTCAGCCCTTCTGCTCCATCGCGAGATCTCCGCACACCATCAGCACATCGCCGGCGCAGCCCCCACTCCCTTCAGCGGGTGCGTCGCCCGCGTGGGTCGGCGTGAGGCGATCGCGCAGCATGGCCGCGAGATGACGTAGGTCCGCGGCGCCCTTGGCGGCGATCAGATCCACATCGTCCGTAGTTTGATCGCCTGAGTCCTTCTGCTGTGTCTGGGCCCATAGCGCTGCTGCGGACGCCGGCCCGACCGTCCATGGGTCGACGCCAAGGCCATGGCGAAGATGGTCTTCCATACCGAACACCGGCGCCGGATAGACCCCCGCTCCACGCAGGATGATTGCGGCGTCCACAAAGGGATGCCGCATCGAGAACGCTTCGGCATCATCCAAACTCTGCTCGTCGATCCAGGACGGCAACTTGCGTCCGTAGTGCAGCAGACAGGCCTTCTTTCTTGCGCCGCTCGCTGCTGCGAGCACCGACTGGAAGCAAGACCACTCTTCGGCTCGCGAAGTCGGCATCGCCTGCTCGATCACGGCGTCACTCGAATCAAGTGTTCCGTCGGCTTGCGCCGTGGTGAGCTGCATCGCGCCGAACCAAAGCACACGGTCCGCGAACGCATCGGTCAACAAGTGCACGAGCACCGGAGTTCCACGCGGTAAACGCAGCCTGCCGCGAACGGACTCGCGAAGCGGTCGCCGCGCAACTCGAGATTGCGCAGCAAACACCAACCGCTCGAAGACCGATCGCTCGATGTTCGGCAACCGCAGCAGTCGCGTGCCGTCAGTTGCGTTCGCGAGGTTCGCCGCTGTTGCGATGTTCGCCGCTTCGAACTGCGCGCGGAGCGACGACGTCATGCCTTGCACCAGCGAAAGATCGTCGGCCTCCACCATCCCGGGGAGACAGTGCGCCGACCAATGACACGTGGTGCACGTCGGGCAGTAGGCTGCACGCGGGATCTCGTCGACCGGAGCACCCGCGAGTTCCTCGAGTGCGGCGTCGACCTGCTCGAGCGCTGGCAAGTAGTCGGCGATCTTGAAGCGCCACTCTTCACCGGTCTTCAACACGATCCCACCTGCGTCCGGCATGCGACCCTGCAGACCCGCGAGCAGACGTGAGTAAAAGACCACCTGCAAGATCTGATCGCCTCGCGGCCGCCCCGAACTCTTGATGTCGACTACCTCGAAGTGGTGCTCACCCAGCTCACTCTCGCCTTCCACGCGCCGCATCAGATCAGGCAACCCAAGGCGTTCTACCGTTGTCGCCGTCTGAGGCGCGCGCAGCACCGCTTGAAACACCAGTGGGTGGCCCGCGCGAAGCAGCGTCATCGTCGCTTCCGCACCTGCAGCGAAGTCCCCGCGAGGAAACTCCGGTTCGACGACGTCAAGCTCAGCCACAAGCTCCGCTTCGAAGTCGCGCCCGCGGGCGCGGGCGAACTCTTCTTCGGCACGCAACGGTCGACGCTCATCGCGAGAGAGATGCAGTTCAAGTGCGGCCGCCCGCGCACACTTCGGATAGGTGTAGACGTGCGTGCCGGTGATGCGCGGACTCATGCCCCGCCTCCAGCCAAAGAGTTCGCAGCCGCGGACTTCCGCAACACAACGCGGCAATCGAGGTACGCAGCCCCGAGTCCATAGTCCGTCGGCTTAGCTTCGATCAATACGTTCGCTGCGTGCCCTTTGTCGAAATGACCACCCTTGGGGATCAACGCAAGGTCTTCACGCAACTTCGCATCGAAGACCAAGCGAGCACGAAGCATCCCCTGCGGGCCAACAACGTCGACGGCATCGCCTTCACTGACGCCTGCGGGCGCCGCGTTCGGATGCACGGTGACCGGCACCAGATCGACCAGCCCTTTGCCCGACCACACAGAGGCTTGGCTTTTCTCGGTGCTGTTCGAAAACAGCCACAGCCCCTCGACATCCGGTGCAGGGTCACCGGGCCACTCATGCATGAGCTGCACCTTGCCGTTTGGCGTGTGCACTCGCCCATCAGGGAACAGCAGCGGTGTAGCCGCCGGGCTTTGCACTGCCTTGCCTTCCAGATCGTCCAGGGACAGTCCTTCGGCCACTTCACCTTGCAGCATCTGGGCCTGCAGCGACCGCACATCGTCGCGAGGGAACCCATCGAGACCCATCCGATCGGC
>CBESZZ010000002.1:0-34317 GCA_965534055.1 uncultured bacterium
TGCACAAAGAATCGGGTGTCCACGGGCGCCGCAATCCGCGGCCACCCGTGGTTCCCACGGCTACGGCCAGGCTTGCGGATTGTTGGACCCGGCGTAGTTTCTCTGTGCCGCAAACAACGCCTCCTTGACTGGCTGAGGTCAGGTTCGACACTCGTCGCCATGGGCCATGCTTCGGACCGATCTGCGCTTTCACCACGTCCCGCCGGCGGGCTTGGCTGGCCGTTGGCCATCCTGCTGTGCATCGGGGGACTCGCCCTGACCTTGGCTTTGGGGCGGTGGCTGCACCGTCCGGATTGGCACACGGCGGCGAAGATGGTCGTCGAGACCTCGCTCGACAAGAAGGCTCGGGTCGGACTGACCCGCGAGGTCCTCCGCGGCGCCGAACGAAGCTTGGGTTCCGATCCGGCGGCGTTCGCGTGGGCGGTGGCCGCCGCCCTAAGCCTCGACGATGGCGGCGCGCTGCAGCGACTCGCGGACCACGCGGAGATCGCGGATCCCTGGACTGACGCGTTCGCCGCCGAAGTCATTCGGTCGCTCGAGCACGCGTCGACCTCGGGCGAGCCATCGAAAGTCGAGACCGGCCTAGCGCTGGGCCAGGCCCCCGTGGGGTTGGTGTTTGCCGCGCTTCAGGCGGAGCACGAGGGTCAAGCGATCACGGCGCGGACGGTGTTTCGCAAAGCCCAGTCGGGCGCACGGCTGTGGGCGCTGAGCCAAACCATCCAGTTCGCGAAAGTCGGAATCGCGCGGGCGACCCGTCGAGCGGGCGGGTGATATGGATTCGCTGGGGGCCATTCGATGTTCGCCCTACTAGCTGAACGCGGCAAGGCGGTTGCCTGGGCACTGGTGGATGGACCCATGGTCGCGGTCGCCAACATCTTTGCGGGTGCGTTGGGCGTGGTTCGCGGCTCTCCGCGGGAGCTGCTCTGCTTCCTTGCGGGCATTTCCTGGTGGCTCTGCGCCCCATTGCAGTGGCCGATCCAGATTGTCCTCGCCGCGATTTATGGACGGGGCGTCGCGGTGTGGGTGACCTTCCACGGACGGCAGGTGTTCCGCATCCGCTTGTATGGCTGCACAGGTCGATCCGGTGACGCCTGCGGCTATGCCCGCGGCGCGTTCTCACTGCCGGGCTGCATTTGGCTTGGCTATCCCGGCGAATACACCGCAACCGACGGCCGGACTCTGCAGTCCCACGAAGCCGCGCACCAGCAGACTGCGTTGATGCTCGGGCCGATTTACTACCCTGTCGCGATTCTCGACATCGTGGTGCACGGAGTAATTTCCGATGGTGGGTGGTTGCATCCGGTCACCGACGGCTGGGACGTCGAAACGCTCAAGTCTTGACCGCAGAAAGTCGATCCCATGGGCCTCTCCACTCCATTTCGGAGCCGACGCCATGGACGACACCAGACTGGGCACACTGCTTCTCGAGGGGCAGGTTGTGGCCGAACAGGACCTCGAACGCTGTCTCGAGATCCAAACCCTCACGGGCGGATCCCGCCCGATCGGACAGATCTTGGTTGAGCAAGGCTTGGTCACCCAGCCTGAGCTCACCAGACTTCTCGAACTGCAGCAGTCGCGGCTGCAAGTCGGACCGATTCCCGCGGTCAGCGCTCGCAGCCAAGTCTCGCAGGCCGCCGGTGATCCGGACCGTGATGCTGGGTCGAAGCCATACCTGCGTTGGGCCGCGAGCTGCGGCGCCAACGAACTCGTGGTGAGCGAGGGGCGCCCGCCGCTCGTAAAGGTTGCGGGTTCTTGGCAGTGCCTCGCAGAGGAGCCGTTGAGTGGACCAGACGTTTGGCAATTCGTGCGCTCGGAGATGGGCGGCGATGTGCTGGATGGATTGGCTGAAGCGCGTTGGGTCGAGCGGGACTACTCCCGATCCGGAATCGCGCACGGCAGGATGACCGCCTTCCGACACTTCGATGGTGTGGCTGTGCAGGCGACGGTGTTGCCGTTCGAAGCCATCGTGGGGCACGCGGGATCACAGGAACCCACGATCCCCGACGGCGTGCTCGACACGCTTACCTCGGCGCAAGGGTTGGTCATCGTCGGCACTGACAAGGGCCGCGGTCGTGCGGAGACCTTCGAACGAATCCTTGGCCGCGTCGCGCAAGACGCGACCAAGCTGATCATCGTGCTCGACGAGTCATTTGAGTACTTGCCCCGGACGCTTCCGGAGAACGAAACGCCGCAGGCTTTGGTGCAGCGGCGCCTGGTCGGCCCACGCAAAGGTGCTTGGGCTGAAGGGCTTCGTTCCGCGTTGCGCGAACAACCCGACGTGTTGTTGGTCGGTGACGTGGGAGACCCCGATGCTTTTGACATTGCGCTTCGTGCCGCGGAAGCCGGTCAGCTTGTCGTCGCCGGATTGCACACACGCTCGGTCGTACGCGGCGTGCGCAAAGTGCTCGACTTCTACCCCTCCTATGAGGTGCCTCGCGTGCGCAATGCTCTCGCCGGGGTGTTGCGGTTCTTCGTTGTGCAGCATCAGGTGCCGGACATCGACCACGTGACCATGTTGACCGCCAGCGAGCTGTTGATGTTCGACGAGCCCACGCGCGATGCACTGCGCTCGGGCCACCTTGACAGCATGTCGCTGCTGATGCGCATGGAAGACGGGGAGCACACGCAGAGTTTGGACCACGGTTTGTTGACCCTGTTGCGCCGTGGAATGGTTCGTTTCGAGGACGTGTTCAACCACGCCGAAGACAAGGCCAAGATCCTTTCGCAGTCACCGGGAGCCAAGTCATGAGTTCTTCGATTCTCAAAGTTCGCGGCCGAGAGCTGCTCGAAGAGTGGCTCGTCGAAGTGCAGCGCAACGACGCGACTGCGCTTCACGTGCAGCCCAACGCGGCTCCCTGCATGCGCATCGACTCCAAACTGGAAGCGATTGGTGAGACCACCATGCGCACCGAGTGGATCACCGAGCTGCTGCACGAGTTCTTGTTTGCAGACCACCGCGAGCAGCTGGAGAAGACCGGCGCGGTCGACGTGCTCTACGTGGCTCGCAGCGGTCAGCGCTTTCGCACATGGGTGACGCAGCTGGCCGATGGTCCCGCGCTCACCATGCGTCGCGTGCGCCAAGCCGTGCCAACGCTAGAAGGTCAACGGCTGCCGGAACTCCTGGCGCACCTCATGCAGTTTCAATCCGGACTGATCGTGGTGTCTGGGTTCTACGGCGCGGGCAAGTCCGCGACCGTCGCTGCGATGGTTGAACGCATGGTGCGTGCATCCGTGCGCAACGTCGTGACCGTGGAGCACCCCATCGAGTTCGTCTATGAGGCCTCCCGTGCTTTGGTTCACCAACGGGAAGTCGGCGCGCACGTCGATTCCATCGCGGATGGAGTGCGCCAGGCAGTGCGTCTTGGCGCCGACGTGGTCATCGTCAGCGAGCTTCCTGACCTCGCAAGTCTCGAGGCAGTGCTCTACGCCGTGGAGCGTGGACTTCTGGTGCTCACGACCATCGAAGCGGGCAGTGTGGTTGGCACGATGTATCGCCTGATTGGAATGGCGCCACCGGAAGAGCGCAGCCGAATGCGCATGCGTGTCGCCGCCGCTCTTCGTGCTGTCATCGGGCAAACGCTGCTTGCCGACAAAGAAGACAAGCGTCGTGTGCCCTTGCTGGAGGTTCTCATTCAGAACGAGAGTGCTCGCAGCATCGTCCGGCAGGGCCGGTTCGAAGATCTAGTGTCCGTGATGGAGCGCGGTCACGGCCTTGGCATGCAGACCGTCGACATCGCGTTGCGCGGCCTGCTGAAGCGCGGGGAGATCACGAAGCAAGAGGCGCTTTATCACGCCGTCGATCGCGAGGCGTTCAGGCGTTCGGTGTAGTTCGCGCAGAGCGGCGAACATCGGTGCGCGGAGTCCACGACTCTGCGCGTCACGTCCTCGATGATCGATCTACTGTCCGAGCCGTTTGCGCAGCTCTGTAGAGCCCGGGAATCGCCCGACCCCCCGTTCCCAAGTGGTGCGGGCCTTTTCAGCATTGCCGGCCTGCGCATGCATGTTGCCCAGGAATAGGTAGGTGGCTTCGTGCTTCGGATCCAGAGGGCTAGCTTCTTGTTGGCCCATGAGCGTGGTGAAGTGCTGAATCGCTTCCGGCTGCTTGCCCAAGAATGCCGGCTGGTTCGACAACGACATCGCCTTGTTGAATCGTGCGCCCCAGTGGTGATCGTCAAGCTCGAGCGCTTCGTCGAATTGGGCTTCGGCCAGCTGTCCGTACTTCATCATCCCCGCCATGTCCGAGTTCATCAGGCGCTGCACATAAGCCTCACCTAGGGCGTTTTGCGCACTGGCGTCGTTGGGGTTCGCGTTGGCCAACGCCTCGTACTGCTTCAAGAGCTCGTCCTGTTGCTCCGGAGTGAGATCGTTCCACCTGGCAGCGATGTCATCCCACTTCATGTCTGAGTTGGCGCGCAGCTCATCGAACAGCGTCTTGGCTTCAAAATCACTGTTGCTGCTGGCATCCATCGCCTTCGCAAGGGTCTCGGCCGCACCCGGCGCGTTCGCGCCCATGCTTTCGAAGTGGCGCGCCACCGCGGCGTCGATCATCGCGGCGTCGACGGCTGGCAGTGCCGTGCGCTCAGGTCCGGCGGCTGGTTGGACAGCGTTCTTCGTCAGCTGTTCGACTCGCAGCTCAAGGTCCGCAATCCTTGCCGCCGCGGCCGCTTCGGCGTCAGTCTGAGCGACTTCCGGCCCCTGGCCATCGCGACGCTCTTCGCCGGGTTTCATGAATGTCATGACGCCGACGGAAACGGCTGAAGCGAGCACTGTGGACGTGAGAATGAGTGGGAGAGTTTTCATGGGTGATTGGGTGGTAAGAGAGCGTGTCTCATGCGATTGAGCCCCCGGATGATTCGCAGTTCTTGAGCGTTGCTGTGACCGCTGAGCCTTCAAATTCGGTGAGACCGGAGCCCGAGCTCCAGCCCGTGGGGCGGGCCTTCGCAGCGTTCAGACTCAGCCGGCAACGCGCCCGGCAGTTCGCCGCGCCCTACTCCAGCTCCAAGCCCTTCTCTTCTTCCTCGGTGATGCCTTCGCCGAACGAAGACCCAAGATACACCTGCCGGACTTTTTCGTCGCTCACGATGGTCTTCGCATCGCCTTCTGCGATTACCTGGCCCTGATACAGAATGTAGGCGCGGTCGGTGATTCGTAGCGTTTCGAGCACCGCGTGGTCGGTGATAAGGATCGAAATGCCGCGGGTTGCGAGCTGCGCGAGGATCTTCTGGATCTCTTCGACAGTGATTGGATCGACGCCCGCGAATGGCTCGTCGAGGAGGAGCAATTTGGGGTCGGTAGCCAGTGCGCGACTGATCTCCAGGCGGCGGCGTTCGCCACCGGAGAGGGTTTCCGCGATGGATTTGCGCAAATGCAGCAGTTGGAGTTCGTCGAGCAGTTCTTCTGCGCGGGCGAGACGTTCGTTGCGCTTGGTGCCGCGGGCTTCGAGCACAGCCAAGACGTTGTCGAGCACGGTCATCCGACGAAAGATGGATGGCTCTTGCGATAGGTAGCCCAGGCCGCGCCGGGCGCGGCGATACATGGGCATGCGGGTGAAGTCTTTGCCCTGAAAGAGCACCTGACCCTCGTCGGGCTTGACCATGCCGACCACCATGCGGAACGACGTGGTCTTGCCTGCACCGTTGGGGCCGAGCAAGCCGACAATCTCGCCGCGCCCGACGGCGAGACTGACGTTGTCGACGACGCGGCGGCGCTTGTAGGTCTTGCAGAGTCCTTCAGCGACGAGGATCTCTTCGAACGGCTCCAGGTTGTCGTCGCGATCCACCTCGGGAGCTTGGTCCTCTTCGCCGAGTTCGAAGTCGGTGCCCTCGAGTTGCCCCTCAAAGTGAGAGTCTTCGTTTACGGCGTCTTCCAGCGGCTCCAACTCCATGAGCGGCTCGAGCTCGTCTGTAGCAGGCGGGCGGCTTGGCCGTGCCGGGCTCTTTCGCGGCGTGCCGGGGCGCTTCGGCTTTGAGCCGGCAGGGTTCCCGGGCCGACGTGCGGCTTGCTCACGCGGCTTGGTCACCGAATGAAACCCGCGTAGTTGTGGCCAAAGGGTGGGAACGGCCAAAAGCCCAAGAGCGCGCGCCCGAGCATGTGCTCTTTGGGCACGAACGAAACCTTCGATTCGACCGGGCTCCAGTCGCCGCCGCCGTCCATCGGACGGAAGTGCAACGTGCCACCTTCGAGGTAGTGCGGCGAGAACTTCGACTTCAATGGCCAGACGTTGCCCAGGTCGTCCAGCATCGACACGCGGTCGCGGTCGGGAAGTGCGATGGGGGTTTCGTCTCTGTCGACCGGTTGGGTGGGATCGACCGGCCGCTTGTTGCCACGAAGCACCTGCGCCTCTGGGTTGGTCGCCGGGTTCACCATGCTGCCGTCCGGCAGGCGACCGACTTCGATCGCGGTCCAGCCACGCGAGTCCACCGACTGCAGCGTGTTGTCGCCCATCATGAAGTAGTGCCCTTCTGGCACGTTGATGACGTGCTCGCGCTCGTCAAAGAAGTTGCGCCACGTGTAGTGCAGATCTCGGTCGATGGTGAGCGCGGCGAGCTTCACGTTGCCGGGCTTCGCCATCGTGCATTCGATCGTCGGCACGCACGCTGCCGAACCCGTGTCTGGGCGCAAGCCGTCGAGCACGCGGATCGTGGTGTCAAACTCCGCAACCTGCACGCCGTTGAGCGACGCGCGCATCATGTCGTCGCGGTGAAGGAAGCCAATTTCGGTCGCAGCGCCTGCGGGCACTGCAAAGTCGAACGGGTCAGAGCGTTGCTCTTCTCCGCCGGCTACGCGGGCCACCAATGTGCCTCGTCCCTTGGCGACTTCGAGAGCGAAGACGATGTCCGGCGTCGCGGGCCGCTGCACCTCAAGCGCTAGCTGCAGTGTTGTCGGTTCTTGATCTGAGGTGATCGTGACGCGGATCCTGCCATCGACCACGGTTTCCAGCGTCGCATCTTGCATGCGTCCGTTCTGGCTGTTCTCCGCGTCGCGAATTGCCTTGCTGATCTCGATGGGGTAGCCGTCCCATACCCGGTTGACGAAGCCGCCATCCGGTCGGTCCACGAACCGCAGTCGCGCCGTTTGGCCGGTGCTGAGCTTGGCGGTGAGTGTCTCTTCGCTGGACGTCCAGGCTCGCCCTGGCGTGCCGCGGAACGCCTTGTCGAGCGGGTCGGTCTCGCCGCGCACGTGCATCCGTCTGGGGAACAGTTCTTTCCACAGCATCGGTTGGATTCGATCCGGTTTGCGCAGCACGTCGCTGGGTGCCTTGTCCGCACCGAGCTGGTAGACGTTGCCGCCGGCAATGCGCAGCGAGTCGCCACCGATGCCCAGGATGCGCTTGACGTAGTTCTGGTCTTGCTGCAGCGGGTAGCGGAAGACCGAGACGTCCCAGCGTTTGGGATCGCTGAACTCATAGGTAATCTTGTCGACGAGAATCCGACTGTGCACGCCCGCTTCGCTCGATCCCATGAGGGTCGGCTGCATGGACGACGTCGGGATTTGAAACGCTTCGATGGCGAAGTATTTCATGAGCACGGCTGCCATCAGCGCGACGGTCAGTGCTTCCAGGTTATCGCGCACGGCACCGCGCACCTTGCCGATCTTCTTGCTCATATCAGCCATCCTCTCCGGACTGCAGCACGGCGAGGAAGGCGCCCTGTGGGATTTCCACGCGGCCTACCTGCTTCATGCGCTTCTTGCCTTCTTTTTGCTTCTCAAGCAGCTTGCGCTTCCGCGTGATGTCGCCGCCGTAGCACTTGGCCGTGACGTTCTTCATCAGCGCTTTGATGTTCTCGCGAGCGACAACCTTGCCGCCAATGGCTGCTTGCAGCGCAACCTCGAACATGTGGCGAGGGATCTCTGAGCGCAGCTTCTTCAGGATCTTGCGTCCGCGGCCCTCGGCTTGGTCCTTGTGGCAGATCATCGACAGTGCGTCGACCTCTTCGCCACTGACCAGGATTCGGACCTTCACCAGGTTGGATTCTTCGAAACCGTCGAGTTCGTAATCCATCGTGCCGAAGCCACGGGTCGCGGACTTCAGGCGATCATGGAAGTCGAAGATGATCTCCGCGAAGGGCACGCGGAACGTGATCATCACGCGCTGCGCGCCGTAGTGCTCGGTCTTCGTGTACTGACCACGTCGGTCGGTGGCGAGCTTCATCACCGCGCCGATGGACTCGCTGGGCACGACGATGTTGCAGTTCACCATCGGCTCGAGCCAACCTTCGACGACGGACGCGTCGGGCATCTCCGAGGGCGAACGGATGGTGACGATCTCGTTGTCGCGCAACCGCACCTGGTAGGTGACGGACGGTGCCGTCTGCACCAGGTCGATGTCTTCTTCACGCTCGAGACGCTGCTGGATGATCTCCATGTGCAGCAGGCCCAAGAAGCCGCAGCGGAAACCGAAACCCAACGCGTCGGACGTTTCCGGCTCGTATGTGAACGATGAGTCGTTGAGCCGTAGCTTCTCTAGCGCTTTGCGGAGGTCTTCGAAGTCGCCCGTGTTCGTTGGGTAGAACCCGCAGAACACCATGGGCTTGGGCTGACGAAAGCCTGGGAGCGCCGCGGCGCGTAGCGATTCCTTCTCGTGGGTCAACGTGTCGCCGACGACCACATCCTGCAGCTTCTTGATGTTGGAGACGAGGTAGCCCACCTCGCCCGCGTGCAGTTCTTTGACCGGGCTCATGCGCGGCATGAGGCGCCCGATTTCCAAGACCTCGTACTTGGTCTTGGTGCCGTGCATGCGGATCTCATCGCCCTTCTTGACGGTCCCTTGCATGACCCGCATGTAGATCACAACACCGCGGTAGTCGTCATAGATGGCGTCGAAGATCAGCGCTTGCAGTAGCGCTTTCGGATCGCCAATCGGTGGCGGAATGTTGTCGACGATCGCGCTCAGCACGGCTTCGCAGTTCTGGCCGGTCTTCGCTGAAATCGGGATCGCGTCTTCGGCCGGCAGACAGATGGCGTCTTCGACTTCGGTCGCCACTTCGTCCGCCCGGGCGTGCGGCAGGTCCATCTTGTTGAGAACCGGCAGGACTTTCAGGCTGGCCTGTTCAGCGAGGTGCGCATTGACGACTGTCTGGGCTTCGACACCTTGCGAAGCATCGACCAGCAGGAGCGCGCCTTCACACGCCTGCAACGCCTTCAAGACTTCATAGTTGAAGTCGACGTGGCCTGGCGTGTCGATCAGGTTCAGCAGGTAGGTCTCGCCGTCCGTGTGGCAATACTGCATTGCGACGGCGCGCGCCTTGATCGTGATACCACGCTCTCGTTCGAGATCCATGTCGTCGAGAATCTGAGCGCGCATTTCGCGCTTCTCGACGGTGAGCGTCAGTTCCAACAGCCGGTCCGCCAAGGTGGACTTGCCGTGGTCCACGTGCGCGATGATGCTGAAGTTGCGGATCTTCGAGATTTCTGTCACGAATCGAGGGCGTCAGAGTGGTCGCGTAGGAACGCGAGCAGGCGGCGGAGTGCTTTGCCGCGATGGCTGATGCGGTCCTTGTCGGTCGCGGATAGCTGGGCGAACGACGTGCCGGTCGGAAAGCCTGAGCCGGATTCGGTCGAATTCGGGTCGGGGCAGAACGCGGGATCGTAGCCAAACCCGCCGCCGCCCACGGATTTCATCAGGATGTGTCCGGTGCATTGCTCCTCGGAGGCGAAGAGCACGGTGCCCGAAGCGTCGACCAGACAGAGGCTGCACACAAACGCCGCGGCGCGCTGGGCTGGTTCGAGTGCCCCGGCCCCGCGCAGTTCCTGCTGGAGCTTGTCGATGCGATCGGCGTCGTTGGCGTCTGGGCCGGCCCACCGCGCTGATCGGACCCCTGGCCTGCCTGACAGGGCCTCGACGCACAGCCCGGAATCGTCCGCAACGGTCGCTGCTCCCACGTGCGCCGCGAGGGTCCGGGCCTTGATCGCCGCGTTGCCGGCGAAGTCCGGCGCGCTTTCCTCAGGATCGGGTGCGTCCTGGATTTCCGTGGGGTTGCGCAACCGGATCCCGAGAGGCGCGAGCAAGCGCTCCATCTCGGCAGCCTTCTTAGCGTTGCCGCTCGCGATCCACAGAGTGCGGGTCATGGTAGTTGCGGGCAATTCAGCGGGCTCAGATGCCGAGCGCCTGCTTCTGGATCTCCATCATGTCGGCGCAGGAGCGATGGGCGGCTTCGGTCAATTCCTGGAGCTGCTTAGGCGAGAATGGCCGTCCTTCGGCGGTGCCCTGGATCTCCAGGAAGTCCCCATCGCCGTTGCAGACGACGTTCATGTCGACCTCGGCGTTGCTGTCTTCCTTGTAGTCCAGGTCGACCAACACATCGCCGTTGACGATGCCCACGGACGTCGCGGTGGTCAGGCCGGTGCCGCGCAGCGGCCAGTCACGCAGCTGCTTGCGCTCCTCGAGGTCGAGCAACGCGTCATATAGCGCGACCGACGCCCCATTAATGGCGGTCGTGCGCGTGCCACCATCGGCCGAAATCACGTCGCAGTCGACCCACAGCGTGATTTCGGGCATCAGGCTGAGGTTCAAGCTGCCACGCAGCGCGCGCCCAATCAGCCGCTGGATCTCCTGGGATCGCCCGTCGAGCGGTCGCCCGGTGCGTCCGTCCCTGGGTTTGCGGGTGTGGGTCGATCCGGGAAGCATCGAGTATTCTGCCGTCAGCCAGCCGCCCTTGCGGCCATACATCCATTTGGGAGTTTGATCCTGCACGATCACGGTGCACAGAACGCGGGTTCGTCCGCACTCGACCAGGACGGATCCCGGGCAGTGTTCGGTGAAGGAACGGGTGAAGCGGTACGGTCGTGACCGGTCCGCAGCGCGGCCATCGGCTCGGCTCAGGGTGGGCTCCAGGCTGAATTTCGGGGAAGAAGCCAGTGCACCATAGACCGGCGGAAGGCAAATAAAACCGCGCGTCGCCCCGGGATCCCGCGTGGGGGTTGGGGTTCGTGCCGTTTCACGGCTCACGCCGCGTCAGTCCGGGGCCACCGCGCCGTGATCGGGGGCCAGGAAGATGTCCGGTGGCAGGCTGCTCTGCTTGGACTTGGATCTCGCACCGACGCTCCGGCATGGCCCGATCATCCGCTTTAGCGCTGTCTGCAATGTCGCTGTGGCGGGTGGCTTTTGCAGTGTGTCGACCCGGGTCGCGATGGCGGGATCGCGCATCAGATCGTCCCAGGCTGGATCCGTTGCGAGGTTGTTGGCTCTTCGCGTCAGCAGAATGACCTTCACCGAGGGGTTCTTATTTAGCGATTGCATCGCCAGTGACTCGCCCGAGACCAAGCGCGCGTTGCGCTCGAGGACCAAGAGTTCGAAGCGTTCCGGTGTGGCTTCGAGCAACGCCTTGGCGGCTTCGCCGTCGGCACAGGTCATGACTGGACGATCTTCGAGCGCGCGCAGCTCGCTGGCGATCATGTTGCGAATCGCGGGGTCGCGGTCGAGCACTAGCGTGCCGCCGAATGCATGGTGGGTCGCGGTCGGCGGCACCGTGTCTTCGTCTGGCTCCGCAGCAACGATGATCGGTTGCGGTGGTCGCATTAGCGGGATCACGACGTCGTCTTCGGCCTGCGCAAGGCCTTCGAGTACCGGCGCATCGATGTCGGACTCCGTGGCTAGATCCGCTTCCTGAGAGTTCTGCGCCGGTAGATCGACGGACACGCAGGTCCGAAAGCCCGGCTGATTCTCGACGGTGACCACCGCACCGGTGCCTTGCAGCAGGATCTCCGCGGTGTGGAAGTCGAGCTCGGCTTCGTCTGGTTGTGAAGTGGACTCGGCGTCTGCGCTGGTGGACCGCGTGGGGCAATCGATCATGAACTCCAGGCAGACACTCCGCATGTCGTCTGCGTTGGATGTCGCCGTGATCTCAAGCTGATCCGCAGTGTCCGTGTGGCCGAGTGCGTCGACCAGGAAGCTCAGGCCATCGCGGAGTTGCGATTCGTCTGCGAGCACCTTGGGCAGCACCTGGCCTGTTTCCAGGCTGACGCGGAACGTGCCGCTGGACTCCGCGTGGCGTTGCAGCCATCGAAGTACCGGTTCAATTGCGACGGGCGCAAGCCGCGGTGCACTGTCGGTGCCTAACCCCCTGAGTTTGCGGCGGAACCGCTGAAGCTTCTCGACAGCGCTCCAGAGGTCCTGGGACCGAAACGAGAACTGCGCCGAGTCGCCGTAGGACTCGACCAAGCGATTCGATTGCACCGCGATCGAATCCGTCGCGTACCCCAACTCATCGGCCAACGCGCGGTAGTGAGAGGCCGCAATCGGTGATCGGCTCGGACGGTTTGCGCCTGCTTCTTGGCCGGTGGGTGTGGCGGACGATGCACTCTCTTGAATGGCGGCGAACTCGGCTGCATCTACGGACCGCGCGTCGATCAAGATGCCCCCTGCATGGGTGGCCTCGTCGCTTGCTCCGCCTTCGACCGCCCATGCCGCGAGTTGCACGAGACCGCGGCGCGCTTCCAGGTCCGAACTCGAGCCCGCAACGGCAAGGTCGGCAGGGGATCGAAGAGGAAGGGTCATGGCCGGAGGTTCGGACGTGACCTCTGTTGCTGCGGGGGGACCCAGAACCTCGGTTCGCAGAACTGCCGCCGTCTGGGATTCGCCCACGCTGAATTGCGGTGTGCCGCCTGAGCGGATGCGGCGCACGAGCCACTGACATGCGAGGCACGTCACGACTCCAGCGGCGATTAGTGAGAGAGGCTGCATGGGACGCGCAGCAGCGTATCCGCTCGCCGCGGAATTCGTGTGACGGATGGCGCTTCGGTCTTTCAAGCCACGCAGATCGCGGCCGAGCGCGGAGATTTGGCGGCTGTCTCGCCCGTGACGACGCTGGATTGCGGGATGTGCCGCTTCGAGGCGGACGCCGCGCTTCGCTGCTGGATCGAGGAGCTACTGTTCGCCGAACACGAATGTGTGTTCGATCCAGCCGAAGCTCAGCGCACTCGGCGTCTCGACGATTCGATCGTCGACTTTCAGACCACCGCAAGAACGCAGCAGGGTCACCGCGTGGAACGAGGAGCCGCGTTCGTGGATCGCTTCGAACGTGTCCGTGCACCGATGGGTGACGAACGATCGTGGCAGGCCCAGGAAGCGCATGCGCACGCGATGGTTCGGTCGGTCGTTGTGCAGTGCAATGCGCAAAGTAAGCGGTCCGGGCTCGCAACCGGTCCATACCATGCGGCAGGGAATCTCTACCGGTCCGCGGCCAAGCCAACCACGTAGCACGAGAAGGTCTGCGCCCTTCTTGCGGACGTGCAGCACGGGTTTCAAGAATTTGGGATCAAACAGCCGCGGTCGCTCGCCGTCCTCGGCGACGAACGCTTCTAGCGTGCCTTGATCGGTGCGGTCTTCGATTCGAAGCGCTCCTTCCCCGCGCACTCCCGCGCCTCGATCGAGAACAATCAATCCGTGCTTCCTGGAGAACCGCAGCCGTGCGCCCGCGGACGCAACCAACAGGTCCTTTGCGCGGCGCAGTTCTTTGGGGCCCTGGATCAGCGCACCCTGGGTTAGGTCTTCGGCGTCGACGAGCGCATCAAACGCGGCTTGGTGTGACGTCGCCGATTCATGTGCCGTCCAAATGCCGCGCAGCTCCTCGTCAGGATGGCGAGGTGCAGGTGGCAGAGTGCCGGCGATTGTTGCGGCGTCGGCGGCGTGAAGATCCGCGTCGCCGTTGCCCAGCGAGTCTTGATGAAGCACCTGCAAGGCGTTGGCGAGGCACGCATGCCAGCCCAACGCAACCGAGTCCTGCACGGCGCCGGTGAGGGAGTGCCAGTCGTCGGGTGGGACGTCTCGTAGGCTGCGCTGCGCTTCGGTTTTGGCGGACGAGTTTGCGGTGTCCCAGGCGTCTAGCACACGCGCGAGCAAGAGCTTCGATCCGACGCGGGCGTCCGCCGGCGCTGCGCTGGGTGTTTGGATTGAAGGTTGTGTCCCGCTCGATTTTGTCTCGCCTGGCTGGGCGCCCTCTGGCCGTGCATGTGCGAGAGCTTCGAGCGCCTCATCAAGCGTTCGAGCTCCGTGCAGCTTGGCTGTAGAGGCCAACGCTTGGGTCAATTCGGCGCGCGCGTGATGGTGACGTGGCGGTCCGAAGTCTGTTCGACCTTGGCGTCCTGCAGCCCGACCGAATCCGCGACGTGACGCAGTTCATCCAACGTGAGCGCCGCGTGCAGGCTTTCTGCGAACAGCTTCTTGTGCGATGGCGTGCCGTTCGCAACGTGCTCGTTGACCAGCGCCTGCAGCGCCGCTTCACTGCTGGGTCGCACCAGGTCCCGCACGAACAAGATGCCATCCGCAGCCAGCACTCGCTTCGCCTCCGCTAGGAACTCCGAGGGCCGTGGGATGTGGTGCAGGATCGTGTTGGAAAAGACCGCATCGAACGAGCCGTCTTCGAACGGCAGCGCTTTCACGTCGGCCTGGTGCAGCTCGATCCGTGAGGCGTAGCCCGCGCTCTGGACCTTGGGCCGTGCGATGTCGAGCATGGTTGCCGCCGCGTCGACTCCGACGAGCCGCAGTTCGGCGACCCGATCCGCCAAGAGGATCGGAATGTCCGCTGGTCCGGTACCGAGGTCCAGAACGTGCTTGAAGGAGCCACCCAGAGCCTGGGCCGTGCCGGCCTTCACGCAGGTGGCACGGAATGCCAGGAAGTCGTCTACGACGCGCGCGTTAGCCGCGCTGTTGTCCATGGCGTCGTAGGAGTCTGACTCCTCTGAGGTGTCCATGTATTCCGGTTCGAGGATGCGCTTCATGTGAGCAGTCTCGCAGGTTGTGGGGCGGAGCGGGTGAGGAAAACGGTCATGCTTTTGGCTCCGAGGACCCGGCAGAGGTTCTGCATCTGGGCAAGGACGCAGCTTGGTCTTCGCTGCCGTCGTTAGGTGAGTTCACGACGGGTTTTCCAGTGGCCAGGGGCCTCGTCAAGTTCTGGTGCCGGAGTGGTTCGCTGAATGCAGACTCCGTGGCGATTCGCGGCACCGGGAGTTTGATCCTCGATTCTGACGTGATGGTGGTTGGCGCCAATGGCGGTCCGGGCGTGGACCCTCGCGTGTTGGCTCGCGTGACGTCGATTCCGACCGTTCGGACGACGGGTGCGTCGATTGGCGGCACCGCGCAGGTCGCGTTCGATGGTAGTCCTAACGAGGCGTGGCTGTTGGCGATTGGCGAATCCTGCAGCCCGCGCGTGGTGCCCGGTGTGTTGGGTGCACTTTGGATCAGTGACCAGCAGCTCGCAGCGGTGGGCGTCTTCCCGAGTTCGGGCTCCGCGAGTTCCAGTCTCACAATCGCCAACGACCCTGGGCTGCGCGGCCTGCAGCTTGTTTATCAAGCCGTCGCGACGGCAGCGGGCGAAGAGTTGCGCTTCTTCAATCCCGCGATGTTCTCCGTGGGTTTGTAGAGAAGTCGAAACTTGCCATGCCGATGCGGCTAGAGGCCGCGTGTCTATTCTTAGCTACCGTGTCCCAGCCATGATCGGGATCCCGCTCGCCATTGGGGTCCCGTTCGCGTTGTTGTTTTGGCCTTCGGAACTGATTGGCGTTGGTTGAGGCTCTCACCACTTCGATCAGTTCGATCGAGCCGAACTCTTGCATTGGGCCAAGGCCGATGAGTTTGACGTCAACTCTTGGCGGTTCGCCGAGAACCTTGCGAGCTGGAGCGGCGATGTAGGCGTTGTTGAGGCCCTCGCCGAGGGCGCGCTGGCAGCAGACGAAGCCCAGTTTCCGAGCTACGTTCGAGTTCTTGCCTGGGCGAGTGTTTGGTGCCCTGCGTTGTCGATGATCGCCCAGCGGGGTGCGGCTGACCTGGACTGTCTCGTTGAACACGGGCTGGCCGAGTTTGCCACGGTGGTGCGTCGGAGCGACGCCATGTTGGATCCTGTCGTCGCAAGGCTGGTGTGGGGCTATTCGCAGGCCTGTTTCGAGAAAGGGCGAACCCGCAGTGGATTGTCCGTCTTCGATCTCTTCGGCACGTTCGAGGAGTCTCTCGCAGGCAACGAAAAGAGGCTTGAGATGCGTGCCGCCTCTCCGGCCCTTAGGTCGGTCGCGGGGCTGACCACTCAGGGCGCCAGATGACGCCTGGAACTTGATGTAGAGGTTGGAAGCATCCGGACGGAGTGAGGTTTCGAATGAAGTGTCCGCCTCGGTAGAGAAGCGGGCGCTCGGTGCCTGCCTGAATAAGGCAGAAATGGGTGAGTGAGAGTCTCAGGGCGCGGCTCGGTGAAAGACCCGGCCAGACGGGGAGTTCGGCAGAGCCACCCATCCCGCCAGTTCGATCACCCAGCCGTCGTGCGGATTGGGCTAGAGTTCTCGCCCATCGCACACGGCAGGCCGCTCCTGCGGCCGCCTCGCTCGCATCAGCCCAGCCTCCCGAATGCCCGCATCCTCGACTGAACCTCTCCCTCGGTTCGTCCTGTCCGACCGCCGCGACCGTTTCCCCATCTTGGGGCGGTTGAACACCCATGTCCTCGTCTTCGACGGGGCGATGGGCACGCAGATTCAAATGGCGAATCTGACCCTCGACGACTTTGCCGGTCTCGAAGGGTGCAACGAAATCCTCGTGGACACACGGCCGGAGGTGATCCGGCGGATTCACGAGGACTACTTCGCGGCGGGGGCGGATGTCGTGGAGACCAACACGTTTGGCAGCATGCCGAACGTGATGGCGGAGTTCGGGCTCGCGGATCGAGCCGAGGAGCTGTCGCGCGTTGCGGCTGAGCTGGCGCGGCAAGCGGCGGATCACTTCACCGACAAGACTCCGGACAAGCCGCGGTTCGTAGCTGGATCCATGGGGCCGACCACGAAACTGGTGACGTTGGGGCACATCGAGCCCGACGAGCTCTACCTCAGCTACAAGGTGCAGGCGCGAGGTCTCATCGCTGGCGGCGTCGACTGCATGCAGATCGAAACCTGCCAAGATCTGCTGCAGGTCAAGCTCGCCACGTTGGCCTGCCGCGACGCGATGCAGGAGGCCGGCCGCGAAGTTCCGATCTTCTGCACCGTCACCGTCGAGACCACGGGCACGATGCTCGTGGGGTCAGATATCCAAGCTGCACTCGCAACCATCGAGCGGTTGCCCATCGACGTGGTTGGACTCAACTGCGCGACGGGTCCTGACCTGATGCGCGAGCACGTGCGCGTGCTCGGCCAAGAGGCCACGCGCGAAGTCATGGTCATGCCCAACGCAGGCTTGCCGCGCAACGTGGGCGGGGTCGCGGTCTACGACCTGACTCCCGAGGAACTGGCCATCGCGCAGAAGCAGTTCGTCGAGAACCACGGCGTCGGCATCATCGGCGGCTGCTGCGGCACCACGCCCGAGCACGTCACGGCGATGGTGGAAGCGATGGAGGGTGTGGTTCCCGCCAAGCGTCCCACAGAGCGTCAACCGGCCGTCGCCAGCCTGTTCCAGAGCGTGGCTCTGGATCAAGACAGTGGCCCGCTGCTTGTGGGCGAACGCACCAACGCCAACGGTTCGCGCCTGTTCAAGCGCCTCATGCTTGAGGGCGACACGCAGGGGATGATCGACATCGCCAAAGGGCAGGTGAAAGAAGGCGCGCACATTCTTGACGTCTGCACCGCCTACGTCGGCCGCGATGAAGTGAAGGACATGGTCGAGCTGCTGAAGCCGCTCGTGCAGTCGGTGACCACGCCGATCATGATCGACTCGACTCAACTCGACGTCGTCGAAGCCGCGCTGAAGGTTGTCCCCGGTCGCGCGATCATCAACTCCATCAACCTGGAGGATGGCGAAGGCCGCGCCGATGAACTGTGCAAGCTGGCCGTGCGCTACGGTGCGATGTTCGTCGCGCTGACCATCGACGAAGAGGGCATGGCGAAGACCGCCGAGCACAAGCTGGCTGTCGCGCAGCGCATTCACGACATCGTCGTGAACCGCCACGGCATGGAGCCGGGCGACCTGATCTTCGATCCTCTGACCTTCACCATCGGTTCAGGCGACGAGGACTCGCGCAAGGCCGGCCTCGAAGCGCTCAAGGGCATCGAGCTCATCAAGAAGCACATGCCCGGGGTTCGCACAATCTTGGGGCTCTCGAACATTTCGTTCGGTCTCGATCCGTATCCGCGTCAGATCCTCAACTCGGTCTACATGCATGAGGCGATCCAGCGCGGGCTGGATGCAGCCATCGTGCATGCCAAGAAGATCGTGCCGATCCACAAGCTGGACGAGGCGGACCGCGAGGTCACGCTCGACCTGATCTACGACCGCCGGCGCGAGGGTTACGACCCGCTGTTCAAGTTCATCGAACGCTTCCAGGGTGCCAAGCGGATCGACATGGGTGCTGAGCAGGACGAGAACGAACTGCCGGTCGAAGAGCGCCTGAAGCGTCGCATCATCGACGGCAACAAGAGCGGCATCGACAAGCACCTGAAGGAGGCGATGGAGACTCATCCACCGCTTGCGATCATCAACGACGTGTTGCTGGAAGGGATGAAGGTGGTCGGTGAGCTGTTCGGTGCTGGCGAAATGCAGCTGCCGTTCGTGTTGCAGTCCGCCGAGACCATGAAGGCCGCGGTTTCGTGGCTCGAACCCTTCATGGAGAAGATCGACGGGGAAGAGAAAGGTGTCATGGTGCTCGCCACCGTGCGCGGCGATGTGCACGACATCGGCAAGAACCTCGTCGACATCGTGGTGTCGAACAACGGCTACAAGGTCGTGAACTTGGGCATCAAGCAACCCATCGACGCGATTCTTGAAGCCGCCAAGAAGCACAAGGCTGACGCCGTGGGTATGAGCGGCCTCCTGGTGAAGTCCACCGTCATCATGCGCGAGAACCTGGAGATCATGTCCGAGCGTGGCATGTCCGTGCCGGTGATCTGCGGTGGTGCAGCGTTGAACCGCGCCTACGTTGAAAAGGATCTGCGGCAGACCTATTCGACCGGTCCGGTCTACTACGGACTCGACGCGTTCACCGGGCTGCACATCATGGATGAGCTCACGGGGCGGGCGAAGGCGAAGACGCTCACCAGCGATAGCGCCGTGCGCAATGACGGCGTGATCCGCAAGACGCGAGCCCAAAAGGAAGCCGAGCTCGAACACGCGTTCTTGGAGTACGCGGATAGTGGTATCGCGCCCGCCCCCGCGGTTCCTGAGCCGCCGTTCTGGGGTGCACAAGTCGTGGGTGCCGATGAGCTCGACCTTGGCGTCGTGCTTCAGTACATCAACAAGAAGGCCCTCTACCGGCTGCAGTGGCAGTACCGCCAAGGCAAGCGCGCGACGAAGGACTACATGGAGTTCATCGAGAACGAGGTAGAGCCCAAGTTCAGGAGCTGGGTCGCCCGCGTGCAGGAAGAGAAGACGCTCGAGCCGCAAGTCGTGTACGGCTACTGGCCGTGCTATGCAGAGCGCAACTCGGTCATCGTGCTCGATCCCAAGTCGAAGAACGAAGTGTGCCGCATCGACTTCCCTCGCCAGCCGGGTAGCAAGCGGCTGTGCGTGTCGGACTTCTTCCGAAAGAAAGACAGCGGCGAGCTGGACGTGATTCCGTTCACCGTGGTGACGATGGGGCAGGTGGCAACCGAGGAGAACCATCGGTTGTTCAAAGAGAACCGCTACGACGAGTACCTGCACTTCTATGGGCTCAGCGTCGAAGGCACCGAAGCCCTCGCCGAGTACTGGCACAAGCGCGTGCGCCAACAGCTGCGCATCGCCGCCGATGACGGCGACACGATCGACTCGCTGTTCAAGCAAACCTACCGCGGTAGCCGCTACTCATTCGGCTATCCAGCGTGCCCGAACCTGGAGGACCAGACGAAGCTCGTGGACTTGCTGAAGACCGAGCGCATCGGGGTCTCACTCTCCGAGGAGTTCCAGCTGGTGCCAGAGCAGGCCACCAGCGCGATCATCTGTCACCACCCGGCCGCGCGGTACTTCAACGTCACGGTGAAGTAGAGGGCTCGGTTGCGTGCGCGGTCGGCGTAGTCTGTCGCGTGCGGTGGGCCGTCTGAACCCCGGTACCAAGGGCTAAACCCTCAGGTCTGGGTGAAAGGTCCACTCACTCTGCCGCAAAACTGAACCAGGACTCTGGTTCTAGACGATGAGAAGTCCTTCTCTTCCGTCTTCATCGCAGCATTCCCCACGTGCCCGCACCTCAGCCCGAACCCGCCTTGCAACCCGCGCCCGGAACGCCACCCGACGTCGTCTGTTTCGCCGGCGTGGACTGGTGGTACCACAACCGTGCCCATTCCGATGTGCAGCTCATGCGGCACATCGCGATGGGGGCGCCAGGCCGTGCTCCGCGAAAAGTCCTGCTCGTCAACTCGATCGGGATGCGGATGCCGCGCCCGGGCAAGTCGTCGCTGCCCTTCCGGCGGATGGCGCGCAAGCTGCGCAGCATGACCCGCGGACTGAAGGCTCCGGTTCCGGAGCTGCCGAACTTCTCGGTGCTGACTCCGGTGCTGCTGCCTTTCTACGGCAACGCGCGCGCGCGGGCGATGAATGCGCGCATCATCCGCAAGCAGGTACTGCGGGCGTGCAACCGCGTCGGCATCACCGCTCCGCCGCACGTCGTCGCCACGCTGCCTACCGCGTGGGATCCTCTGCAGGGGATGCGCCGCGCAAGTTTGCTGTACAACCGCTCGGACAAGCACTCGGCGTTTGGTGAAGCAGACACCGATGTGATCGGCGAGCTCGAACGCGCCATGCTCTTCAACAGCGACCGCGTGCTTTACTCCAGTCGCGCGTTCATGGAATCCGAAGTTGCCGATGCGGGGAAACGAGCCGTGTTCTTGGATCACGGCGTGGACCTGAATCGATTCAGCGGCGTGCGTGCGGAGGTTCCTGCGGAGCTGGCGAATCTGCCGCGTCCGATCCTGGGGTTCTTCGGTGGTCTCGACGATTACATCATCGACTTCGAGCTGTTGGAGCACGTTGCCCGCGCGATGCCCAATGCGAGCATCGTGCTGATCGGCGACGCAACGTTGTCGCTCGAACGACTGCGCGAACTGCCCAATGTGCACCTGCTCGGCTTCAAGGATTACGAAGACATTCCAGCCTACGGTGCTGCGTTTGACGTCGGTCTGATGCCATGGCTCGACAACGATTGGATCCGGCACGCGAACCCGATCAAACTGAAGGAATACCTGGCCCTTGGGCTGCCCATCGTCACGACACCGTTTCCCGAAGGCGTGCACTACGCAGAGCACCTGCGCGTTGGCGTCACGCGCGAAGGCTTCGTCGATGCGATTCGAGATGCTCTTGCGGAAGGCGTTACTTCAGTGGAACAAACCCGCCGCGACGATCTGTTGGCGGCGTGTAGCTGGAGCGCACGCGCAGGCGACTTGCTCGATTTGGCCGACGCCGCGGCTGACGCCAGCCAAAAGCGACGAGACAGCAGCGACGACGTGCCGTCCGCATCTAGCGAAGTGCTGACGCGACGACCCGCCGCGCAGAACGTCAAAGTTGTGCGGCGAACGGCCGACGAGTCGAGCTCCACGGGCGATGCTGGCGCGGGTCAGGATGCAGACCGTTCCGATTCCACGCCGAGCAAAGAGTCGAACTGATGTGTGGTATCGCTGGCTACCGCAGATTTGATGGCAAGCCCGCAGACGAGGGTTTGCTTCGCGCGATGGCGAAGAACCTGCATCATCGCGGTCCCGACGGCGAAGGCTTTGCGTTGCTCGGCAGGGATCGTTCGGTTGGCTTCGCGCACACGCGTCTATCGATCATCGACCTCGAGGGTTCCAAGCAACCGATGACCTCGGCCGGGGGGCCGGTGCATCTCACCTACAACGGTGAGTTGTTCAACTACCGTGAGATGCGCGAAGAGTTGGTGCAGCAGGGTGTGCAGTTCGCGACCGCAGGAGACACCGAGGTGCTCCTGGAAACCCTGCGTCTGCGAGGCGAGAACGGCTTGCAGGCGCTCGACGGTCAGTTCGCGTTCGCGATCTTCGACGAGCGGGAGAACGGCGCGCGTCCGACGAACACGGACCTGTGGTTGGCCCGAGACCGTCTGGGCATCCTGCCGCTCTACTGGCTGAAGCACGGTGAGGTGTTCGGATTTGCGTCCGAGATCAAGGCGCTCGTGCCGTTGATGGAGCATCTCGGTTTGAACCGGGAGCTCGATGAAACCGCTTTCGAACGCTTCCTGACGTATCGGTCGGTGCCCCCGAACCGCACGCTGTACCAAAGCGTCCAGAAGCTGCGGCCTGGCCACGTGCTGCGCGTGTCGGATGCAGGGCGTGTTGACGAGGTTCGTTACTGGCAGGTCCCGGCGGCTGAGCCGACAACTCCACTGAGCGGGCAGGAAGCGGTCGAGGCAGTCGACAAAGCGCTGACGGCAGCGGTCGCGAGCCGGCTGGTCTCCGATGTTCCCGTGGGCGCGTACCTGTCCGGCGGCGTCGATAGTTCGCTGGTGACTGCGCTGGTGAAGAAGGCGCGGAACGGCGGCACCGTGGCGACTTACTCGGCGGGTTTCGACGATCCACGCTACGACGAGCTGCCCTACGCGCGCCAAGTCAGCGAGGCGCTCGGCACCGACCACCATGAGATTATGGTTGGTGCCGAAGACTTCATGGAGCACTGGCAGAAGCTGTGCTGGCACCGCGATGGGCCCATCTCTGAGCCCGCGGATGTTGCGATCTTCAAGATTGCGACGGCTGCACGACCGGACGTGAAGGTGCTGCTGTCCGGTGAAGGTGCAGACGAGCTCTTCGGCGGCTATCCCAAGCATCGCTACGACCGCAAACTCAAAGCCGCTTGGGCGATGCCCGCCGCGATGCGCGTGCCCATGTTCCGTCGCATCGAGCGGATGCTGCCGGCGTCCAAAGCGCGCGGTCGAATCGCGGCTCGCGCGCTGACCGCTCGAAGTATCGACGAGCGGATGCAGATGTGGTTCGCGCCGTTTACCTGGTATGAGCGCAAGTCCATGCGTCCAGGATTCGGCGATGCATTCGATCCCGGCCAGTGGAGCGAATGCGAAGGCGATCCACTGCGTCGGATGCTCTACGTCGACTGCCACACTTGGCTATCCGACAACTTGTTGGAGCGCGGCGACCGCATGTCTATGGCGGCGAGCATCGAGAACCGACCGCCGTTCCTTGCCCACGACTTGGTCGAGCTAGCGTTCAACGTTGCCTCGTCCGCGAAGGTTCACGGCAAGACGACCAAGTGGGTGGTCAAAGAGATCGCCCGTCGGCATCTGCCACAGGAAATCGTTGACCGCAAGAAGGTCGGCTTCCGGGTGCCACTGGACGAGTGGTTCCGCGGCTCGATGCAGGAGTTCGTGCACGACCACCTGGTGGGCGAGGGCTCAATCGTCTCCAGGCTGCTGGACAAGAAGATCGTGCAGCGACTTCTCGACGACCACCGCACGGGGCGCCGCAACGAAGAGATTCGGCTGTGGACGCTACTCGGGTTCGAGGTCTGGCATCGGCAAGCGAAGCTGAGCGGCTGAAACCGGCTTTCTAGCCAGTTACCCCACGACGTGCTGGCTTGTGCCGTCACCTTGGCACGTTCTGAAGCGTGCACCATGTATGGTCCCAACGCTTGCGGTCCGTATCTCCACGGGCCTGGCTGATTCATCGAATTGAATCACTCGGCTGAATTGTTCGGCTGAGTTATCCGGATGAATCGTTCGGATGAATCACCAAGGAGTGTGTACGCATGATCCCGCTCAAAGACGATGTCCGCGCGAGTCGCCGTCCCTACGTCGTATACGTGCTCATCGCGATGTGCCTGGGCGTGTTTCTATTGCAGCTCACGCAAGCTCCACAGGAGTCGAGCAACTCTGCGCGAGAGTCATCCATCGAACTGGACTATGGAATGGTCCCACTGCGCTTCGAAGTGGACTCACTGCCATCCACCGTGAACTTTGAGTACGAAGTTCAGGGTCCGATGGGACCGGAGACGGAGTACGTGCGCATCACTGTGGACGCCCCGGCGGTGCCGAACTGGCTCACCATCCTCACCTGCATCTTTCTGCACGGCGGATGGATGCACCTCATCGGCAACATGTGGTTCCTGTGGATCTTCGGTGACAACATCGAAGACCGCACCGGACGCTTTGGTTTCGTCGTGTTCTATTTGGCGTGCGGCGCCGCGGCGAGTTTGGCGCACCTGTTTGCGTCGCCTGGTTCACCCGTTCCGACGATCGGCGCGAGTGGTGCTATTGCGGGCGTGATGGGCTGTTATCTAGTGCTCTATCCACGCGCGAAGGTGCTCACCCTCGTACCGCTGTTTGTCATCATGTATTCGATGGTGCTCCCCGCATTCCTGTTCCTCGGGGTGTGGTTTGGGCTGCAGGTGTATCAGGGTTACTCGTCCACGGGTGGAACCGGCGGCGGCGTGGCTTGGTGGGCGCACGTTGGCGGGTTCGTTGTCGGCGTCTTGGCCGGAGTCTTGCTGCGGATGATGCCGCACGAGCCGGAAACCAAAGAAACGTTCGAGCTGGGTCGGATGCCGGGTCGGCGCGTCGGACGGTAGTGATCGAGGGCTTCGGCCCTTCGACGTCGCACCGAAAATCTCGCGGCCGCAACTCCCGATCCCAGCGCCTGGTTCAAGACCGAGCGCGTGACGGGCAAAAAATCTCCGTGCGCATCGTGGTGTTTCGGATCTAGAGCAGTGATGCCGGCGTGTCTCCGTCGGCGAACACCACACTGTTCTTTGTGATTGTGAGGTCACCATGCACCGCGCCTTTCTTCCTCTCGTCGCGCTCGCGACGATTTCGTCCCTGCACGCCCAGACCCTGATCGTTGCTGATCCTGCCGGAGGGATGTTCGTTGAGTCCACCGCGAACTCGATCCTCTATCCGGCAGGTGCCGGGGGTCCGCTGAACACGTATCCGATGGTTCCGCTCGTTCCACCGGTCGCGCCGTTTGCGGGTGCCGTGACCATCGACACGACCAACGGCACCACCTGGTACACCGGCGGCGCAATGCTCGTCCAGGTTCCGCATAGCGCGTACGCCCCGGGTGTGTTCCTACCACCGCCGTTTCCGCCGACGCCCGGCGCACTTGCTGGGCCGATCACCGGCATGGCGCTCGACCCGGCGGCCGGCTTGCTGTGGGTGACCGACGGTTTCATTGTGCAAGCGCAGGTTGCAGTGCCCGGCGGCCCGATTGTCGTGCCTCCCTTTGGGGTTCTTGTCCCCGTGATCGCCCCGCCGTTCACGGGTCTGGAGTGGGACGGACTGACCGGTTCTTTGTGGGCCTGTGACCTCTTGGGCGCGGCGTACAATTTCGCGCCGGGCGGTGCGATGATCGCAATGATCCCGCCGACGGTTCCTGCTCTCGGTCCCGCGCTTGGCATCACCATCGACAAGACCGGACTCCCCAATCCGACCGGAGCGCGCCCCGTCTACGTGACCGGTGGCGGCATCATTGTTGACGTGATCGCACCCATTCCCGTTCCGTCTGGTGGAAGTGGAACCGAGTACGGTCTCACGTTTCACCCTGCGCCGCAGCCGTTTCCGTTCAACGTCTGCCCATGTCCCAACTACGTGCACGGCCAAAGCCTGCGCGGCCCGTGCACCACAGGGAACCCCAACTTTGGGGTGGACCTCGTCGGTCTGCCGCCGGGCAACCTGACGATCTTCGCCTACGACTTCGCGTTCAACCCTGCTTTCCCAGCGATCAACTCGTTGGGCTGCAACCTTGGGTTCACGATCGGTTCGCCGACTCTGATCGCGGCGTTCAGCGTCGCGGATCCAACGGGCACTGCGTCGAGCGTGCTACCGCTTGTGGGCGTGCCGCCCGGCTCGCTGATCTTCAACCAAATCGCCACGGTCTGTCCGGCAGACGCGACGCTTGGGTTGGTGCTCTCACCACTCTACCGCATGGCCGTTTCCGGCCTGTAGTCGTCGTTACTGCGTCGGCCGATCGGGGACGGGCTCAGCGGACTCAGCAGAGTCC
Organism: uncultured bacterium; assembly: GCA_965534055.1. GTDB lineage: Bacteria > Planctomycetota > UBA1135 > UBA1135 > UBA2386 > CBESZZ01. The sequence goes on from CBESZZ010000002.1 coordinate 25,822, forward strand.
GGTGCTGGCAAGAACCGCAGGCCCACGCCGCGAACCGTAAGAAACGTTTGCGGGTTGCGACCATCGACTTCGAACAGCGAACGCAGTCGCAGCAGCACGTTGTCGACTGTGCGATGGGTCGATGGCGTGTGCGGTCCGAACAGCACGCGAACAATCTCCTGGCGCGTGATCACGTCGCCTGGACGTCCGGCCAAGAGCCGGAGCAGTTTGACCTCGGTGCCGCTGAGCCGTTCGGTTTCGCCGTTCGCCAACTGCGCCTCGTGTGCGCGTAGGTCCACTGTGTGACCCATGAAGCGAAGCACCTCGGGTTTGTCGGTCGGCGGCTCCGTGCGCTTGAGAAGCGCCGCGGCTCGCAGGATCAGTTCGCGACGATCAAAGGGTTTGCCTAGGTAGTCGTCTGCCTTCAGCTCCAGCCCGCGAATGCGATCTTCAGTCGAGCTGCGGGCCGAGAGAATCAGCACCGGCGTTTCGTCGCCGCGGTTGCGCATCCGCGTGAGCACTTCGAGACCGTCGAGTTCCGGCAGCATGAGGTCGAGAAGGACGAGGTCGACGTGGTCGTCGCCGAGTGCGGCCAGGGCACGGTCGCCGCGTTGCTCCCAACGCACTTCGTGCCCTTCATCTCGCAAGACGTCGCAGATCATCTCGCCCAGCGTGGATTCGTCTTCAACGACGAGGATGTGCTTCTTCACGAGGGTTGCTCCATGTTCGGGAAGGAGACAGTGAATGTGGCGCCTTGACCAGGCCCGAGGCTCGCGGCGTAGACCGTGCCGCCGTGGGAGCGTGCGAGGTCGCGGACGAGGCCGAGACCGATGCCCGAGCCACCAATGTGGCCTACCCCACGGAGTGCAGTGGCCACATCGGCTTGTGGATCGTCCGTGTCATCGCTGCTGAAGCTCGTGCGGCCACGGTAGAACGGCTCAAAGAGGTACGGGAGATCTTCTGCGCGGATGCCGCATCCGGTGTCTGCAACGACGACGCGCACGATGTCAGCTTCACGCTCGAGGTGGACGTCTACGCGGTCGCCTCGCGAGGAATACTTCAATGCGTTGTCCAGCAGGTTGCGAAGGATGACCTGTACCGCTCGCGGGTCGCGGAGATAGTTCAACTCGTTGCGGGGATCAGGCGAGTCGGTCCATTCTAGGGCGATGCCCAAGGTTTCGGCACGTGGTCGCATCGACTCCAGCGCAATGCCCGCGTCGGACGCCAGGTTGCCTGGCTGTAGGTCTACGTCTTCGGGCACGGGATCTACCCGCCGCCGCTCGCGTGTCCCTGACGCCGTCAACGATGCCGCGGACAAGAGGTTGTCGACTGTGAGGTCCAGCCGATCGAGCTCTTGCCGCATCGCCTTGCGGTACCGCTGCTGGCGTTCGGCGTCGAGCGATCCGCTTTCGATCGAATCCAGACCGAGGCGCAGCGTGGTTAGGGGTGTCTTCAGCTCGTGGGTTGTCCCCGCCAAGAAGCGCTGTTGGCTGAGTCGCATGCGCCGCTCGCGCACGAGGCTTGCGTAGAAGAACGCAACGCCAAGCAAGACGATCAAGCCTAGGAACGCGCCTTCGGCCGCGAACATGAACCGACGACGCCACGACTGTCGCTCCACCGCGTCGCGCACGCGATCGGGAGACTTTGAATCTCCGGAAGGAAGATCCAGGAGTGTGTCGAGTGCGTCGGTCGACCGATTTTCGAGCAGAAGCGCGCTGACGGTTTCCAGGCGATCGGCTTCGCGAAACTGGAACACAATCCACCAGGTCACCTGCGCCAAGCCGAACAGCACAACGAGAGCGAACAGCACCGTCGATCGCCGCGGGGTGTGGAGTGAACGCAACGTCTGGGGGCGTCTCTGCGAGCTGGGACGAGTCATCGACACGGAATGACTTCGACCATCTGGATTCCGACTTCGCGATTGCTCGGACCCTTCACGCGGATCTTCAAGAACCCCACCGACCGCTCAAGCTGATCTGGAAGTTCGATCAGGAGCACGCGCGGCTTGGAGGGGAGACCCATGTTCTGGCACAGCTGATACCGCTTGTCCTGCTTCGGCAGGCGTAGTTCCACGTCCATCAGCAGATCCTCTGAAGCGGGCTTGGGAGCCTGGCTGTCGGTGAGCTTTGTGCGATCCAGCAGGCCGCCGAGGATGCGCAGGCACAGTGCACCGCGCGGCAGCACGCATGACGTCGTGATGGTTCCGTCGCCTGCGGCGTCCAGAGGGATGTGCAGTGCCAGCGTGCGTACGACCCCATCTACAAACCGCGCGGCGGGTCGCGGAAGATCGTCTTGCCGCGCGCGATGAAACACATTGGCCTTTGGCACCAAGTGTTGAGCAGACAACCGAACGGTTGTCGGCGGGGTTCCTGCTGGCACGTCGGCATTCGCGTGCCGGATGTGCCATGCGATCGGCGCGCCTGACGGCAGGTCGAGCTCGAACGGCGACTGCGTGATGCTCTCGTCGAGGCGCCAACGCATCAGAGTCTGTGAACCGGCCATCAGTGAGAGGTCCACGGGTCGGTGACCCTCAACCGATTCGATGGCGCCGAAGAGTCGTTGGCTGGCGTCGCCTGCTGGCGCTTCGAACTGCGCGTGCAGGGTTGGTTGCCGTGCGCCATCCGCGGTGGGGTGGTTGTTGGAGAGAGGGGGACGAAGAATCGTGGCACCGGCATCTTCTTGGGCGCCTCCGATCAGAGGCTCGAAGGTGCCGAACACCCGAGGAGCCTCTTGGATTTCACCGTTTGCTGTGCGTGTCGTCGTCCAGATGGCCGTGGATGGATCGAGCGTTTGCACCGCGTAGTGAAGGTCTACGCGCCGCCCATCGTTTTCAGCGTTCGTCCGTAGATTGCTCAGCTCCCACGGCACTTCACCTTGCAGCGTGGACAGCCGCGGACTCGATGATCCATCCAGGCGAGTGGCTGCGAGGAAGAGGTCGTCGGCCGTGCCAACCTCCAGTGGAGTTGGGCGGCCTTCTGGCTTGGATGACACGCGCATGTAGTTCAGCGGAAAGGCGCGCCCGGGAACGTCACCGGTGCTGCGCATGACGAGCATTCCGGGGTTCTTGGACACGTCGTGGATGATGTGCACCCCGCCTTTGCGGATGCCCGGATCCGCTGGTCCGGATCGACGATTCTCGATCAATAGCCTGCCTCGATCGGGCAACGCGATGCAGGGCAGTTCCACGTAGGCGCGGTCTTCCGTGAGCACGGGCAGTTCAAGTGCTTCGTGGTCGATCGAATCCAAGACGAGCGCGTCCGCCCAACCGAGCTTCGACGCATGGAACGACGCGGGTGCGCTTGGGAAGTGCCCCTGACCACGTCCACCGCCGGTAAGCGCGAGTCCACCAAATCGGCCGTTGCGGGGCCAATCCAGCTGTTCCAGCTGGCTCTGAATATCCAGCAACGCCGCGAGTGAACGACCCGTCGACACGAAGCTCCCGTCCGGTTCGCGGACGGGGAGAGCCAGCATGCGAGGTTTGCCAGTCGTCGTCGTGGTTTGATCGACCGGAAGTCGCAGGCCTGGTGCGTGCACCAAGATCCAAGCATCAAACGGCGCAGCGGCCTTTGTGGTCGCAAGGTTTTCTTGGAGGTGTCTGGCAACGGCGTTTCGCAGCGTTGCATCTGCGTCTGGCTCGCTGGCCAAGTCGTCCGCAAGCATGGAAAGCAGCAGTGGCTCCGCGACTTCGCCGCGCACGCTGCTCAGGCCGCCTGACATGGCATTCAGCAGTTCGGCGACCGAACCTGCCGTCGATTTGCTGTTGGGTGGCGGGGTGCGGCGGTAGTCGGAAGGCGAGAAGAACGCCTGGCGCAAGTCTTCCGTCGTTCCTGTGAACGGTGCGTCCGAAAACGAGAGCGGCACGATGGCGATGCGCAACTCGAGTCGAAGGTCAGAGCGCGCCGCGTTGGTGACAACTGTCGAGTCGGGCAGTCGCCGAATCGTCGTGCCTCGAGTGCGGAAGCGCACGCGATCCAGGAAGCACGCGCCAACCATGGCGTCGAACGACACATCGACGTAACCGTCCGGCCAGAGGCGTCTGTCGGCCAACGTGTAGTTCGCGGTCCACGTGGCGCGCAGCGCGAGTTCCGCGTTTGGGTTCGCCTGGGGTTCCAGCGAATCGAGAGCGCCTGATTCGTCCCCTACCGAGTTGAGTGACGAATCGGATTCATCGACGAGTTCGCCGTCCGCGGGCAGCAACGGCTGATCGTCGACGCGCAGGACGAACGACCCTGCACCGTGCACCTCCAGGTCCAGCGCGGTCGCCGTCGTCGGCACGGAGATCCGATAGGTGATCGATGTTTCTGGCGGCACGACGCGGCATGTGCGGGTGGTTTCGGGATAGCGGCCGATCTTCGAAACTCCGGCGTCAATCAATCGGTGTTCGTCATCGCGTCCCGGTTCGATCGACGCACGGGAACCGATCGTGAAGCGGTGCCAGCCTTCGGTGGGCGCGCTGAGAACGACTTTGTCGTCGATCTTCGCGACCAGTCGCATTCGCAGCGACTCTCCGGGATTGCGATCTGCTAGATCCAACCGATCCGCACCGGGATCGCTGGTGTCGACCATCAGCTGATGCAAGCTCGGATCGCTTTCCAGCGAGGCAACGGGGCGCAGCGGCAGAACCCACTGTTCGCCACTCTCGGCTTCGACTTCGAACGCGTAGCGAAACGGTGCGCCAAGCGTGGTCTCCGCCGCCGCCCACGGCGAGAAGGGTGTGCTGTTCGCGTACTCCGTGCTTGGTTGGAAGCGAAGCTGAGGCAAGCGAGTCACTGGGAGTTGCAGGCCGAGGCTCAACTCATCTCGGCTGTGTTCGCCACAGTCCGTCGCACCGCAGAACACTCGGAAGCGAATGTCCGGCGGTCCGGGCAGGTGATGGAACGTGACGCGGGCCTGTCCGTGGTCGGCGATCGAATGCAGCTGCAGACGCACCATGCGCGTCTCCGTGTCGATCTGTAGATCCTTGGCCCAGATGGTGTCGACACCCAGCGCCACGGGTGGCGTTGTGCCATCCACGATCACTTGGCCGAGTCGCCTGCGCACGGCCTCCGCGATCGTGACCGATGTGCCAATGCCCCAATACAAGTCGCGTGCGGTGATCGGCTTCGGCGGTGTCGCCTGGATGCCCAACGCGTTCGCCAAACTCGCACGAAGCGCGGCGAGTCCTCGCACCAAAGTGGCTCGGTCTGCGGATTGGGACCAAGCCGTGAGCCAAACGTCTGCTGCGAGCGCTTGCCGAGGGTCGTCGCGGACCGTTGCAAGTCCGTGTGCTCTGAAGCCGCCCACGGTTTGGTGGGGATCGCCGGCGCGGGGATCCACAATTTGCAGCGCGGCGAGGTCTGCGAGGCAGCGGTCGAACAGGCGGTTGAGTTGAAGCTCTGCAAGCGGGTTGTCGCTAGCTCCGTCGATCGTGCGCAGGATTATGATGGCCTGCGCGGCGAATGCGGGCCCAAAGAAGCTCGTTGGGCTTTGCAGGCCTGCAGGCCGTGGTTCCGCGTTGGGCTGTGCTGCGAGCACTTCGGGATCTCGCCACGGATCCAGCGAGTCGGTGTCACTCGGTGGCGCATCACCGGTCGTGAGAAGCGCGTCGCCGATCGCTAGCAGTGCGGTGCGTGCCGCGGCGATGCTCTCCCGCGATCCGGAGATCCGCGACCAGATGGCGAGGTATCGAGCCACCGCGGCGGACTCCGCGGGGCTGCCGATGAATGGGCCGTTGCGCGGCGCGCTGTAGCGGCTGTCGAAGTAGGCCGGAAACGCGCCGTTAGGCATCTGGTTGGCCAACGCGAAATTGTTGAGGCGGCGGGCGGTGCGAAACACCTGCAAGCGCACATTCGGCAGGTTTTGGCTCAGCTGCAGCATCCAGTAGCCGGTCGTCGCTGCATCGGCGAGTCGAATGTGATCTTCGATCCCCGTCTCTTCATGACCGAAGCTGCTGAGCAACGTCTCGATCGAACCCTGGTCGTCCGCCGCGAAACTCCAAGCTGCGGGAAACGCTGCGGTCACCTGCGGCGCTTCGAGCAGCGCCGTCAGGAAGTCTGCGGCGATGGTTCGGTGAGATTCTTCTTCGCTCGCCGCAAGGCCGGTGCCGAGGCGGAGAAGCTGGAGCCTGGTGGTGAACCAGGCATCCTGCGGGCCGGCGCGCTCCAGGCTGGGCAAGGCCAGCCGTTTCTCGCCCAAAGACACCCGCTGCAGTGCGCCCTTTAGGCGCGGCCCGAAGACGTTCTCAACCACATCCCGCAGCGTGAAGCGGCCTGGCTGTTCGAGTTGTCTCTTGAGGGCTGGGAGCGCGAGGTCTGACTCGAAGTTCTTGGCCGCAACCGCGGAAGCCGGTCCTGGCAGAATGGTCACCGTGTGGTGGGCGATCAACGTCTCCCCCTGCACCAGGCGAGGGGGAGCGGGCACGAAGCGCAGGCTTTCAGGTGCTTCCGGTGCCGCGTCCGTTCGGTTGCGGGTCGCGGTGTGAGTGAGGAAGCCGAACCCGAGCTGTGACGATGAGGGCGTTGCGAGGATTGCGTGCGGTAGCGACCGGCTCTCCGCTGGGTCGAGTTTGAACTCTTCAGATGGCTCGGCCGTCGTGGTTGATTCGCCGCGCGCTGTGATTGGGTTCCAGCCTTCGTCCAACCTGGCAGTGGTTTGCGGCGCGATCCGCATTCCACTCTCCGCTCCGTGCATGGTTGCTCCGCGGCCGAGAAAGGCTGCTTCCCCGGTGATGAACCGATTCGACGTCTCAGGCATGGGAGCTGCGTGCGGCATCGACCAGGAAACCACGGGCACCGCTCCCTCCGTGACCGGATCGATGAGCGTGTACTCCAACGTGAGCTCGTAGAGCTGCGACGCCAACCCTGCACGGTCGAGCAATTCGACGTCAAAGACGGGCAGCGTTTCGGAGGTGCGGGTGAACACTCGCACCTCCACTTCGTGGCCGGACGCGCGGCATGGCAGCAGCAGCGCGCCGGGGCCGATCCGCGTGGGTCGCCCGAAGTGCAGTACGGTTGTCTCCAAGGTGTCGCCAGGCCCGGAGGTCGTCAGCCGCACGCCGCGGCACGTGATCCTTGGGTCGACACGGTCCGAGGGCGCCTCGGCCGTGACGACACCGAAGAATAGCTGGTGAGACTTGTCATCCAATCGGCGCGTCCAGATGCGTCCTTCCGGTGCTGCATCGTTCGGGCCTTGGACTGGGAATGTTTTGCTGGCCGCCTCGAACGGTCGCTCCGCTGCGGAGACCGTGGGCAGTCCTGGGCCGGGGCCGGTCGATGGTGTCGGCGGCCCGGGGCGCGTTCCGCAGCCAGACACGAGGGCACAACCAGCCGAGATGCCGACCACGGCGGTCGCGAAGCGACGAATCGAGCAACCAAGGCCAGAACTCACGCCCGCGAGGTTACTGCGGCAGCCCGGCTTGGCGAATGGGGTGCTTGATGCGAAGTGGATGGATGGCGCGAAGAAGCCCCAGCCACGGCCGTTCCGGGCTCTGACCCGCCGAATGGATCGGTCACATCCTGCATGCAGAAGTTGCCTGATCGCGGCCCGTGTCCTTCTGGCCGCCCACGAAAAAAGGCGAGCCCTGACAGGCTCGCCCTTTTCGTGGTCATCGGACCGTCGCGGCGCCTAGGCGTCGCGATGGCTTCGATGGCTGATCAGAAGACCAGGGTGAACATCACCTCGAAGAGGTGGTTCTTGAAGTCCGTGTTGCCCGCATCCGGGTCAAGGTTCTGGTAGGTGTAGTTGATCTGGGTCTTGAGCTTGTGCTCATGGTAGTAGGCGTTGACGCCACCCGTCAGCTCAAGGATGTCACCGGCGAGGCCGCCACCGACACCACCAACCAGGAAGGAGTTTGTGTTGTCCGTGCTGACCTGCGAGATCCGGCCCGCGAAGCCCCACTGCATCGTGTCGCCTTCGTCGGCGGGCAGCGTGTAGGAGCCAGCGATGTTCCAACCCGTCGTGTCTTCTTCCATGCCACCGTCTGGATCGTCGGTGCGCAGGAAGATTTCACCCAGACCGTGGAAGCCTTGGACTTTCACAGCGGCGTTGATGTTGATGTTCGTCGCTTCGACGTCACCCGCACCGTTGCCGGTCGTGTTGGTGTAGTTGTCGATGTAGACGCCAGCGCCCACCGAAAGGAGGAGGTCTTCGGTCTGCCCCAGGTCGCCCTGGGTGTAGCTCTCGAGGCTCTTACCGTTCGCGATGTCGCCGAATGGGTCAAACCGGATCGTGCCGGTGAATGCCACTTCGTCGTCGTCGTTGTTGTTCTCTTCGCCAGCGTTGGTGAAGCGCGACGCTGTGTCGCTGTTGAACACGCCAGCCGTCCAGAACAGCTTGTTGCCGCCTGCTTCGCTGTTCGGAAGGTGCGAACCCATCACCATCGCGCCGCGGGCGCGCGAGCCGGAGAAGGTCCGTGCAGCGATCGAGCGCTCAACGAACTCGAGGCCTTCGCTCGTGCCGGTCGCTTCACGACCGAAGTGAGTCTTGGTCTGACCGAAGCGCAGGCCAATGGTCGAATCCTCTTCACTGACGAAGTTCCAG
>CBESZZ010000003.1:0-24888 GCA_965534055.1 uncultured bacterium
TCGCGTGCTTCGACCGCGTCGAGCTCTTCAGCCGTGCGGTAGAGCGACTCCACGTCGGTTCCCGCGTGTCCCATGAGTCGGACGGTCTTCAGATGGAAGAACACCGGGCGACGCGTACGCCTGCAGTAGTCGATCGCTTCCTGAGCCACGGTGAACGCGGCCGCAAAGTCGCGCCCGTCCGCCTGGAAATACTTCAGTCCCGCGCGCTGCGAGAACATCTGCTCGATGAAGTCTTCCGGAGTGCGGGTGGAGATGCCGATGCCGTTGTCTTCGCAAACAAACATCACGGGGCAGGGCTGCTTGTGCATCCGCGCAGCCGCTGCCGCGTTGAACCCCGCTTGCGCTGTGGCGTGGTTGCTTGAGGCGTCGCCGAACGAGCAATAGACGATGGCGTCTTCCGGTACGGGTCGCTCCAACCCCAGGCGCTCCATCCGCGCGATGGCGTAGGCGTAGCCCACGGCTTTGGGCAGGTGGCTTGCGATCGTGCTGGTCTGCGGCGGCACGAAGAGACTCTTGCTGCCGAGTACCTTGTGTCGCCCGCCGGAAACCGGGTCGTGCGCCGAGGCCACGAACGACAGCATGGAGTCGAACGTGGAGGTCTCCCCGCGCCCGTGGCGTGCGCGAGCGATGAGGAACGCAGCGGAGCGGTAGTGCAGGAACGCTGGATCGTCGATGCGCAGCAGGTCGCCGAACACGGCGTTGGCCTCGTGCCCACTGGATCCGATCGTGTAGTAGCCGACGCCGCGATCCTTCAGTTCACGGGCGACGAGGTCTTGCAGGCGCGATTGCAGCGCTGACTCGAACAGGTGCACTGCGCGGCGCTGCGACAGCGCGGTGCCGGGAGCCAACGGGCCACGTGGATCCGCATTCCGCCCTGGATCAGGACCGGGGTGCTCGGTGAGCAGCTGGAAGAGTCGGGCGCGGACAGGGCCTTCGCGACGGATCTGCATGGTTTGAAGCGGCGGCGCTGGGGGGAGGCCGGGATCCTACCGTCTCAGCGCGCTGTGCGTAACCCCAGATGAGGGAACGGGTTCAGCGTGGTTTGCGGCCTGCCGCCAGGCCCGATGGACGCATGGCGTCCATCGGGCCCTTGCCAACTTGCGGTGACAACGCGGTTGCCTGCTCCCCGTGGTGGGAGGGATTCCGACCAGGATTGGGGAGCAGCAACCAGGGCGTTGGATCAGCCCCGGCGGCCGGCAGCGAATCAGCTGCGCTCAGTCACTTCCACGAGGTGGAAGCCGAACTGGGTCTTCACCGGGCCGTGCACTTTGCCGACTTCCTCGTTGAAGACAACCTGGTCGAACTCAGGGACCATTTGCCCCTTCCCGAACGTTCCGAGTTCGCCGCCTTTGGCCTTTGAAGGGCACGAGGAGTGCTCTTTGGCCATGGCTGCGAAGTCGGCGCCGCCCTCGATTTTCTGTTTGAGGTCGTTGCAGGTGGCTTCACTGTCGACCAGGATGTGGCGTGCGCTGGCTTTCGTCATGGGATCTCGCTTCGGTGTGTGGTTCAAGGAAAGCGGGCAGATCAACGCGACGTGCGCGCGCTGACTTCCCGAGTGCAAGAGCGCAAGCGAATGACGCTCCCCGGTCAAGCGGTCAGCCGTTCCTTGCACGGGCTATTCTCCCGGTTATCCATCGTCCAGCCGCTACTCTCGCGGCCTCCACAACCCGTCTGGTTCGTTTTCGTCCCACCGGCACCCAAGTCCCCTCAGTCCTTTCATGCTCCGATTCCGCTCGATCATCCTCGCCGGACCGTGCGCTTTCCTCGCGTTCCTTTCCGCCTGCGGCACGACTCCTGCCGTCGATCCATTGCTGCGGCTGCAACCGGTTGGGTTGGCGGACTTGCACGCGGTGTCTTCGCGGCTTTTCACGAGCGGCCAGGTCACGCAAGACCAGCTTGGCGATCTTGCCGAGCGCGGCATCACGCACCTGGTTTGCGTGCGCGCCGCCGAAGAACCACAGACCGGTTGGGAAGACGATGCGGCCGCGCAATTCGGAGTGGAGTTCTTGCGCCTACCGATTCAGGGGTCGGATGGCTTGACCCGCACCAACGCGCGCAAGCTTCACTCAGTCTTGCGTCGCAACAACAACTACGACGGCCGCACGTTGGTCTACGGTGAAACCGCGGATCGCGCGGCAGCTCTAATTGCTCTCGAAGCGTTCTTCGATCGCAAGATGGCTGCGGAGTTCGCCCTTGCCGTCGGCAAGCGCGTCGGTTTGGACGCGTCGACGCGCGCGGTAGAGAAGCGACTAGGGCTCGCAGCGATGTAAGCATGGCAGGATCTGTTCCAAAGGCTCTCTTCCTGCTGCCACTCCTGCTAGGTGCCGGGCTCGCCGTCTGGTGGGTGGTCCGGCGCACGCCGGAGACTCCCGATGTCTTCGTGCGCATCGCGACGTTCAACGTGTCGTTGCAGCGCGACGACGCCGGCCGGCTGCTCGCCGACTTGGAGGGTGAAGATGCGCAGGCTGCAGCGGTCGCAGAGATTTTGCAGTGCGTGCGACCTCACATCGTCTTGCTCAACGAGTTCGACTTCGATGCCGAGGGCAAAGCACTGGCGGTGTTCCGCGAGCGCTACCTGGCCAAGCCCCAAAACGACCAAGAGCCCCTGGTTTACGCCCATGCTTATTCGGCTCCCGTGAACACCGGCGTGCCTTCGGGTGTCGACCTAAACCGGGACGGCAAGATTGGCGGCCCCGCCGACGCATACGGTTTCGGCAAGCATCCTGGCCAATACGGCATGGTGATTCTATCGCAGTATCCCATCGACACCGACAAGGTGCGCACGTTCCAACGTCTGCCTTGGTCGGCGATGCCGAACCACAAGGCGCCGGTCGAGTTCCTCGGCGAGGAGGCCTTTGCTGCCATGCGACTGTCGTCCAAGAACCACATGGATGTACCGGTGCTCGTGCCCACGGCGGATGGCAACGAGCAGGTCGTGCACATTCTCGCCAGCCATCCAACCCCTCCGGTCTTCGACGGCCCCGAGGACCGCAACGGTCGACGGAACCACGACGAGATTCGATTGTGGGTGGACTACATCCAAAACAACAAGTCCGCCGCGTGGATCGTCGACGATCAAGGCGCCTCGGGCGGCCTACAGCAGGAAGCGTGGTTCGTCATTTGTGGGGACCTGAACGCGGATCCAATGGATGGTGATCTGCTCGACGGCAAACGCGCCGTGGAGGCGCTGCTATTGCACCGGCGGGTGCGATCCGATCCGGTGCCGGAAAGCGCTGGCGGCGCTGCCGCTGCCCGCGCGCAATGGGGCGTCAACTCGACGCACAGCGGCAACGCAGCTCACGACACCGGCGACTTCGGCGACGTCGCACCCAGCCCCGGCAACCTGCGCGTCGACTTCGTGCTGCCCTCCGTTCAGTTTGAAGTGCTGGACGCGCGCGTGTTTTGGCCTGCGCCGGAAACCAAAGGGTTCGAATTGGTCGGAGACGGCAGGAAGCCCGTCAGCTCGGACCACCGACTGGTCTACATCGACGTGCGGCAGCCTTGAGTTGGCATAGATGATCTAGCAGTCGAGAACCGAATGGTTCTCGAAGGTTGGGCATCACGATCGAGCGATTCGCTCGAGATCGTCTTCACCTGCCTGTTGCAGTTGTTTGCTTCGCCGAGCAACGCAAAAAAGGCCGACCGAGGACCTCTCCCCGGCCGGCGCTGGACCCAACTCAGGTCCAACCAAGCATCGTTTCCAGTTCTCTCGTTGGCCAGGTCATGCGCCCTGTCCGCTGCCTTGTTGCCCAAGGGGGGAGCGTCGAGGGTGTTTTCTTGGATTAGGCGGATCGTCGATGCGAGCCCACCGGTGTGCCTAAGCTTTTAGCCCTCGTGCCGCTTGATCCACCGCTGCAGCCACGCCCGCGAGAACGTGAGTTCTCGGACCACGGTGCTTCGCGAGACGCTGCAGTGGGCCGCAATTTGATCCCCCGACATCCCCGCGAAGAAGCGCAGCTCGACGATCTTGGCCTGCCGCTCGTCGAGTTGCTCGAGCTCTGACAGGGCTGCGTCGAGCAGGGTGATGTTGACGTCTTCTAGATCCTTTGCGTTGGACTCTTCGTCGGGGATTCCGCTCAGGGTCACGCGGTGGCCGGTTCCGCTTCCGCGCTTCACTGCATTCGCGCGTCGCGCATGGTCGACGAGTACGCGTCGCATGGTGACGGCCGCGGCGTCGAGGAAGTGCAAACGCCCCTTCTCACCGACCTTTTCCGCATCGATCAAGCGCAGGAACGCTTCGTGCACCAGCGCGGTGGGCTGGAGGGTGTGCGTGCGCCGCTCGCCTCCCATCAGTCGGTTCGCGATGCCGTGTAGCTCCGCGTAGAGCGTGGTCATCAGCCGATCGTTGACCGGCTCTTCGGGGCCGATCTGGCCGAGTATCGTCTCAAATTCTTGGTTCGTCATGCTCGGGAAAACAATCAGCGACACAGCGGGATAGTCTACCCGGTGACCTGCGGTCGCGCGGGCAGCCTGCCGCTCAGAAATGGACCCTCGACGATTCGCACGCCTCAAAGAGATCTTCGCCCAAGCGCGGGATTTACCAATCGGAGAGCGGCGCGACTATCTGGCCCGAGCCAGCGACGGAGACGAAGAGCTGCGCCGGGAAGTTGCTGCGCTTCTGGCGGAGGACGCCCAGTCTGGAGAAGACGCAGTGGGCCGCGCGCTTGGCGACGCAGAGGACCTGACGTCAGCGTCTGAGCTGCCCACTCCCCGTCGTATCGGCCGCTACCGCATCCTCGGGATCTGCGGTTCGGGCGGCATGGGCACCGTCTATGAGGCGGAACAAGACTCGCCCCTTCGCCGTGTCGCGCTGAAACTAATCCAAGCGGGCGCAATGCGGCCGGAGTTACTCAGTCGCTTCCGGCGCGAAGCTCGGATCTTAGCGCACTTAGAGCACCCGGGAATTGCGCAGATTTTTGAGGCGGGCGAGTTCGAACACGAAGGCGTTAGCCGACCGTTCTTCGCGATGGAGTTCGTGTCGGGTCAATCACCGCTCACGTACGCGAACAAGCACCGCCTGGACGCTTCCGCGCGCATCGACATGTTCTTGAGGATCTGCGAGGCGATTCACTACGCGCATGAGCAGGGAGTCGTGCACCGAGACCTCAAGCCCGACAACATCCTCGTGGTCGAAACGAGCGGCGCGACTTCGACATCCAGCAACCATTCTGGGCAGCCCAAAATCTTGGACTTCGGTGTCGCTAGCCTGACCGACTCGGACTACGAGGCGACCATGGCGACCGGGGGCCAGTTGCTTGGCTCTGTGCCGTACATGAGTCCCGAGCAAGCGTCCGGCCATAGCGTCGACATTGGGCCGCGCAGCGATCTCTATTCGCTGGGTGTCCTACTGTTCGAGTTGTTGACCGGCACGTTGCCGTACAGCGTCCGGCAACGTTCGCTCGCCGACGCATTGCGCGCGATCCAGGATGACGAACCGACACGCCTTGGTTCCGTGCGGCGAGCTTTGCGGGGTGACCTCGATACGATCGTGGGCAAGTGCCTGGAGAAGCTACCGGAACGGCGCTACGCATCGGTTGCGTCGCTCGCGGAAGATCTTCATCGCTACCGCAATCTGCAGCCGATCGCAGCGAGGCCGCCGAGCACGTGGTACCAGCTACGCAAGTTCTCTGAACGCAACAAGGCGCTGGTCGTCGGTGCGATGACGACGCTGTTGGCTCTCGTGGGTGGCGTCATCGTCGCGGTGATCATTGCTCTGCAGTCGGCGGAGCACGCGAAAGTCGCTCTTGAGAGTCAGGCGCAGTCCGCTCGAAACGCATACCGCGCCAACCTCGCGGCCGCGTCCGCGTTGTTTGATCGCAATCCGGTGGAGGCACGCAAATTACTGGCGGACGTTCCAGCCGATTTGCGGGGCTGGGAGTGGCGCTACTTGTCTTCCGCGCTCTCGGGATTCCTGCTGGAGTTCGGAGAGATCAAGCGGTTGCCTCAGTTACCTCAACTCAGCTTCAGCTTCGAAGACATGTACCTGATGGCTGATGGCAGAGAGGTCATCGGGCTTCAGGCCGACGCGACGTTCACGATCTGGGAGACACGAACGGGCAAGCTTTCCCGTCGAATCCAGGCGCCTGGACCCGTCGGTCGGTTCGCCGTTTCGTGCACCGGAAGCTTGCTCGCCGCGGCTCTCCTCGACGGCACGATCGTCGTGTCAGATCCGCGCACGGAACCCTCAATCTGGACGCCGTGGTTCGAACCTACCAATGGGGTCGACACGAGTGCCGACGAGCTCAGGATCTTGACCCTCGCTGTGGATCCCAGCGGCCAGCGCATTGCGTTCCAAAGCTCCGACGAGCTGCACTATGGGCGCCCCGGATCTTGGGAAGTCAGCGACTGCACCTGCTCCTATTGGTTCCCACCGGGTCTTGCGTTCAGTGACGATGGCGCGCGGCTCGCGGTGCTACCAGGCGCTGCAGTTTGGGATGTACAGACGCGCCAATTGATCCAAGAACCGTTCGAATCGACCCAAGTCCACTGGTCCATTGCGTTCGATCCCGATCGACGGCATCTCGCGGTGGGGCAGCTTCGTCGCGAAGTCCGCATCTACGACTCTGCGTCTGGAGAGTTGAAAAAAGAGCTATTCGGCCACACCGGAGTGGTCTCGCAGGTGGCCTACGGCAGCCAGGATCGAGTGCTGTCCGTGAGTCGAGCGGACGGCACGATCCGCGTTTGGGATCTTGCCAGCGGTACGGCCATCGCCATATTTGATGCTCCCGACACCAGCAAGGCTTTGTTCGTCGATGACGACCATGTGCTGTCCCTAACCGGTGGACGCTTTCGTCTGTGGACTCTGAAGGATCGCGGCGCACGTCAGCTCGTGGGCCATCGCGGTCGCGTGTTCGATGCCGCGTTCTCCGGTGGTGGAGACCTGCTTGTCACGTCGGCGCCCTGGAGCGACATGATCCTCTGGGACTCGATCGACGGGCGTGCACTCCTTCGGTTTCCTGCCAGCAAGGGTGGGCAGTTCGCGTTCGACGCGGCGGGCGAGAACCTGCTGCATGGTTACAACTCTTCGGCCGTCACTCGAATCCCGCTGTTCGGGGGCGAGCGAGAACCCGTGATCGCAAAGCGCGGCATGGATCATCGATGGAGGAATCCCGGCACGCTTCAAGTCGACGGTTCTGACGCTGCGTTCGACGTCCACGGACTCAACGTGTTCCGCACCGTGCACGGTGCGGGTGAGGCGTGGTGCAATGGTGATGCACTGCAGCTCAAGCCGGCGACCGCTGCGCGTAGGCTCGGCCCACATCCCGCGCTGTTCGTCGGCGACCTCGGCGGAGCCGGGTTCATTGGCACGGTGTCGGAGCTGATGATCTTCGATGGCGCGCTCTCGCAGCGGGCTGGCATCCAGATCGATGCGTATCTCGAAACGCGACGGCGGGGCGAAGCGGCGAATCTTCCCGTTCTCGAAGACGGTGCACCCTTGTTGGCTCACTTCCGCGCGGATCGGCACACCGTGCACCACGAAGATCGTAGCGTCTTGGGGTGGACTGCATCGAACGACCCGAGCATCGAGTTGGCGCTCCAAGGCATGAGTCGGGCGATTCGGTTTGTGGAGGCTTCAGCCGGCAAGCCAGCCCAAGTGTCGTTCGCGAGAGCATTCGAGTTCGGTTCGCAAAGCTGGCTCGAATGCCCCGTGCCACAATTGGCTGGTCGCGACTCGGTCACGGTTTGCTGGCTCGGCAGGTACGAAGTCAAACAACATCAGGGCTGGCAGACTGCCTACCGAATCGGTGCGTTTCACATGCCCTTCCAAGCGGCCGGGCGCGACCCGCGGGTTGGCAAGCTCGGTCGCGAGTTGTGCTTCAGCGCGGACGGCCGCTTTCGAGTGGATGCCAAGTCCAGCGACATCGTCGGCAGCGTTACGGTGCGCGACACGACGACCGGCTACGCCGTTGCGCGGTTTGATGGGGATTACCACGCCCTCGACTTTCGCCTCGACTTGGTGCAGATCGCGGCGGGCACCAAGCAGGGAAAGGTGGACATCTTCGACGTGTCGACCGGTGCATGCGTCACCACGATCGAAGCTCACGAAGGGCTGTGCTACGACGTCGCGTTCTCTCCCGACGGCACGCGTCTGGCGACTTCAGGAAACGACAACGCGCTGCGCATCTGGGACACGGAGACTTGGGAGAAGGTTTTCGACGTGCCCGGTCACCGCTCTTACGTCACCGGCCTCGCCTGGAGTCCGGACGGCACGATGCTCGTGTCGGCGTGCGGCGACTTCGGCGTGCGCATTTGGGATGCGATGCCGCGGAACGAGCGGTATCGACAGTTGCTGGCAAGCCAGGCGTTGCAGGACGAAGTGCGCGGGCAAATTGAAGCGATACGGCGCAGGGAGAAGGGGCCGTTGGATGCGGCGGTGATCCGCGGGTTGTGGCCCGCGGATCCGGCGCGTTTCAACGCTGCGATCAAGGTGATGGCTCGGGAGAAGTAGGCTCGCCGTTGGAACGTGCGGTCTGCCAACGGTCGACCGGAATCTGAGTGCATTGGAAGGGGTTCCGCTCGGTCTGGACGACGGTGCTCCGCGACACGCCACAGGTGAACTGCGATCTGATCGCTCGACACTCCCGGGAAGGGCCGCAGCTAGGTGACGCGTTGCCCCTTGAATCCGCCACCGCACTTCGAGTTGAAGTCCTTGCCGTCCTGGGGTTCGAACCGACGTAAGGTGACCCAGTACGCACGTGACACGGCAATCAGCCACCTCAATCGCAGCTGCACCAGTGAGTCATCCCAAAGTCGGAATCGGCTTCGAGTCACGGCGGCCCCTTCGTCCTCGAATCGAGAATTAGAATGCCCGAACTCACCGTGAAAAAGTCGGTCGCCCTGACCGATCTTTCGACCGCCGTCAATCGCTACCGCCACTTCACGCCTGGCATCTACGTGTGCATTCACGCACCGGTCTTGTTCGAAGATGGAACGCGCTTCGTGCCTGGATTGGTGGCGATGGTGAACCACGGGCGGTTGAAGCAATGCGAACCAGGCGAGCGCGAGTTCGTCGGGCCTCCCAACTTCGTGTTGGATGTCTTCGATGCCAGTGAGCTAGGCGAGTACGAAGCGCGACGAGATGCCTTCAGCCGTTTTGGTGTCACCGAGTACGTAGCCGTTGTCCTGGGCAAGGAGACCTACTGCCATTGGAACCGTCACGACGGCGAGGAGCTCGCGCTGGTTCAGCCTGATGAGAAAGGCGTGATGAAGAGCAAGGGTCTCCCCGGGCTGTGGTTCTCAACCACGTTTCAGCCGGGAAGTGAGCGCTGGACGCTCATCGACTTCATTCAAACCGGCGTCACCCGTGTCGGGCACCACGAGTTCATGGAGACCATCTTCCATCCAGATGGGCGTGACCCTGCATGGGGCGATTGGATGCCGTTTGAGGCTGGCTAGGCGCGCGATGTCGAGCCGGTGCTGGGCACGGCCCGGACACCTCTTAGGCAAGGTCGTCCTTGCCTTCAATCAGGATGTGATGGCTGGTCGAGCCCGCAGCCCGAACCGCAAGCAAAGGGGCGTAGGCCGGGTCGTTCATGAAGGCTTTTGCAGCTTCTTTCGACGGCCATTCGATGATCACGCGCAGGCCCACTTCGTCGCCCTGCCCTTCAAGGCGCTCATGGGCTGCTGTGCGGGCGAGGTAGTTCCCGCCATGCTGGATGACGAGAGATGTAGCGGAGGCGACGTAGTCCGGAATCCAGGCTTCGTCGGTGGGGGTGATGGCTAGGACGGAGTAGCAGGTCATGAAGGTTCTCCTGGAGCGGATTCGGTTGTCTAAGTTTCCGTCGATTTGTTACGCGACGCGAGGGGCTCGAGTCGCGGCCGGTCAGCGAAGCTGACACGTTCGCTGGTCAGCAGCTCGAAATGGCTTGCCCGAGCAGATCAGATCCGGCGAACGCGGGCACGCGGTAAGGAAGATGGCATTCCTTGTCCGTCGTTACCTGCACTTCCAATGGTCCACCGTCCGCGACGGCTTGCACCGCTATGTGGCAGGGGCCAAAACGCAAGTGCACGCGGCGCGGCATGTCGATCGCTGCATTCGGGTTCGAGTCGACCGATGTCTCCGGCACAACCTGCACGCGCGCTCGAAGCCGTTCGCGTAGCCACTGGGCCAGCACGAATCCCGCGGCCGTGGAGCCGCATGAGCGGGCGGTGCAGACTTCAGCTTCCGTGGGATGGCGGCGATTCCAACTCACGCGTTCGAACGCGCTCGCGAGCGCGTAGCGCCAGGGCTGGAGCCTGAGCCACGTCAGGTCTTCGATCGCGAGCCGATGGTCTTCGGCGTCGTGCAGCGTTTGCAGTCGACCAAGGTCCACGACTGGGTCTTCGAACAGTCCACTGTCGACCGTGGTGCGGTCTGCCAGTTCGGCGACGAGCCGCAGCCGGTCGAGGCGGCGGGGTAGGTGCGTGCCCCAGTAGAGGTTCACTGGCAGGTCCGCGACGAGCAGTGGCCGGATGACCCCAGCCAAGCGTTCGAACTGCGAGGCCGGTGCTCGCAGGCGCACCAGTTCGAGCTGAATTTGACGGCTGTTCGAACGCACGACGGCGCGTGCTGCGACGGAGCTTTCGGTGCGGTGTTCGTCCGCGATGATCACGAACGCGCGGCAGGGGTGACGCGCGACCAACCGCTGCATGTCCGCTTCGAGCCGATCGGCATCTTCAGCGCGCGCGACGCCGAGGAAGTTCATGGTCATGGAGCGGCTGAGATTGCCGTCCCACTCCTGCGCATCGCAGCGGGTCCAGAGGTTCTCCAGCGCTCGACGGATCTCGCGAAGGGGCACATGCTCCTCCTGCGTTTGAATCGCGCTTTGGAACGTTTCGCTCACGGTTTGCGCCACGTCCGGTTGCTGCCAAGCATGCGCTGGGCCGACTTAGGTCCCCAGGACCCCGCCTTGTAGAACTCGGGAGTCATCGAGTGTTGGAGCCAGCCGCGCTGGATCGAATCCACGATGCGCCAGGCTTCTTCGACCTCGTCACGACGTGCGAACAACGTCGAATCGCCGAGCATCGCGTCGAGCAAGAGCCGTTCGTAGGCGTCCGCAGATTCGTCGCCGAACGCTGACCCGTAGCGAAAGTCCATGCGCACATCGCGCACCCGCAAATCGGGTCCGGGAACTTTCGATCCGAACCTCAGGCTGACCCCTTCGTCGGGTTGGATGCGCAGCAGCAGAACGTTGGGGCCGATCTTTGCGTTGGGCCCAAAGAGTGTGTGCGGCGGCCGCTTGAACTGGATGGCGACTTCGGTGACGCGGCGCGGCAAGCGCTTTCCCGAGCGCAGCAGGAACGGGGTGCCGGCCCAGCGCCAGTTGTCGATGCGCAAACGCACTGCGGTGAACGTCTCGGTATTCGAATCGCTGGCGACATCGTCTTCGTCGCGATAGCCGACCACGTCTTCGCCGCCGGTTGAGCCGGCCGCGTATTGCCCGCGCACGGTGTTGCGTAGCACCTGGTCCGGCGTGAGTGATTCGACAGCGCGCAGCACTTTGACCTTCTCGTCACGAACACCGTCAGCGCTTAGCTCCACCGGCGGTTCCATGGCGACCATCGTCATCACCTGCAGCAGGTGATTCTGAATCATGTCACGCAGGACGCCGGCTTCTTCGAAGTAGCTCCCGCGGTCTTCGACGCCTAGCGACTCGGCCACCGTGATTTGCACGTGGTCGATGTACTTCTCGTTCCACAGCGGCTCGAAAATTCCGTTGGCGAATCGAAGCGCCAAGATGTTCTGGACGGTCTCTTTGCCCAGGTAATGGTCGATGCGGTAGACCTGCCGCTCGCGGAAAGCCTTGTTGACCTGAGCGTTGAGTGCCTGCGCTGTGCCCAAGTCGTGGCCAAACGGTTTCTCGATAATGACGCGGGAGAACGCGCCGTTGTCTTGCTTGGACAAGCCTGAGTCTGCGAGCATCTTCAAGATGCCGGAGTAGGCGCTGGGCGGGGTGGCTAGGTAGAAGAGCCGGTTGCCCTTCGTGCCGAAGTCCTTGTCGATTTGCGCGAGCCGTTTCGCGAGATCCTTGTAGGACTGCAGGTCGTCGTAGGGCGCCTGGTGATAGAGAAACCGCTGTTCGAGCTCGTCGAACGCGGTGACTTCTTCGTGGCCCGCGAACTCATCGATCGACTTGCGCAGGCCCTCGCGAAAGGACTCGTCGGTGCGCTTGCTTCGGGCGAACCCCAAGACCGCGAACCCGTCGGGCAGCAGGCCATCGCGGGCCAGTCCCATCAACGACGGGACGAGCTTGCGCCTCGTGAGGTCACCGGACGCGCCGAAGATCACCAGCGCACAGGGTGCCGGCTTGCGCGAGGCACTTAGTTCCTCGGCGAGCGGGTTGTGGCTGGCTGAGTCGTCTGCGGGAAGGCGATCGATGGTACGAGTCCTCGTCGTCATCAGGGAGTTCAACGGCGAATCTGCTGCGGGGGTGATGGCGGAGGCAGCATGTTGCCGAGGGATGGTCTTCGTCGCCAGCGATCCGTTGGCGTCGTTTGCCTGATGATGCAGAGAAGCTCCGCATGGCGGAGCTTCGAAGAGGACCTGCTAGTTTCCGCCGGCGCCGTTCCCTGGGCCGACTGGGACGCGCTGGGCGTCGAGTTTGACTTCAAAAAGGTCGCCGAGAAGCTGCTGCCATTCCTGCCTGACCGTGCAGTCGGTGCCGAGGGCCTTTTCTTCGTGGGCGAACTGCACGGTGACTTTCAGTCGGTAATCATCTGGCTGGAGCCGGAACCTCGCCGTGTTGGACTGAAAGAACGGTCCATAGCCCGAGAGGCCGCCGCTCGCGACGATGGGGTTGGCGGGAGGAGGCGGTGGCGTGAGATCGCCAATCACCCAATATTCTCCACCTACAGAAAGGCTCTCCGGCACGTTGATCTGGTTTGCACCGTTCAGGATGAGCAGTTTTGTGCTCGCCTTGATAGTCACCGGGGTGACCGCCACCTGAAATTTGACGTAGATGGTTGAACTGGAGCTACAGCTTGCATGCTCGGCGCCAATGCCAGGATCGAGGCCCAGGCAAGCGTTCTCCGCGAGGTCTTCGCCGTTCGCCGATTGAACTCCCTTACCCACGAGTCGCCGTTGCCGATGCGCCGTGGAGACTCGATTCTCAATGCGTGTTGGCTAGTTTCCGACACCGTTGCCAGGGTTGATCGGGGCTGGATTGAAGCTGAGATCCAGGTCGAACGTGCTATCTACCGGTTGCCCCCAAACCTCCAGGCGGACGCACGGTGAAGCGAGCGCCTTTTCTCCGTGTTGGTACTCGACAGTCACTTCCAATTGGTAGCCATCCGGCTGCAGCAAGAAGTTGCCGATCTTCACTTGATTGAGCGGACCGACCCCATTCAGAGAGCCAGACGCAACGATTGGATTGGCCGGTGGAGGTGGTGGCGACAGATCGCGGATCAACCATGAAGCTGTACCCGTGGACAGGCTCTCTGGAATGTCGTTCTGGTCGGCACCTTCGGCGAGGACGAGTTTTGCGTTGGCGACCAGGTTGGACGGCGTCGTCAAGAAAAACTTGACGTGAATCGACGACGTGGAGGTGCACTTCGCTGTGGCGGACGCGTTCAGTTGGCTAGGACCACATGGCGCCGCTGCGGCATCGTAATCTGCTGCAACCGTAAGGTCCCCGTCGTAGTCGGCATCGACATGGATCTTATTGTTCGTGGCGAGGACGAAGTCGGTGCTGTTCGCCATCGCTTGGGCTTCGCCGTATGCGATCGGTGGCCAGAACTCGTCGACGAGAACGCCCGGCCAAGTCGGGTCATACCAATCGGTCCCAGCCTGGGCTTGGCACGTCCCGCCTGTCAGATCGGGGAGGTCGTGGATGGCGAGCTTCGGTTGGGGAAAGGGAACGACGCCGGTTTGCACAGGTCCGGCTTCCGCACTCAATTCGACCTCCGCGAGACCGCGGATTGTGACGTCGTGGTTGTAGAAGTAGTAGAGCTGTGCGGTGGCAGGGCTGCACATGGCGAGTAGAGCGGCGAACTTGAGTTGATGCTTCACGACGGTTTTTTTAGTGGGGGTGAAGAGAAGGAACGACACGCCTCAGCCGAGAGACCGATGGTTTCCCAGATCTGCAGGAGGGCGTGAAGATTCGAATGGGCGCCCTGTGACACGAGACAGGACGTCGGGTTGCAGGCTTTCTTTGCACCTTGTTGGAAAGTCGGTAGCTGTCCGTGGTGTGTCCGTCACATCGACTTCGACCTAGCCCCTGGAGGCACCCACAGCCCGGATGGGGGACTTTGACATGCCACCGGACCCCTTCGGCTACGATGGGTGCTCGCAGCCGCGTGCAAACATCCTCTCTGCGAACCCTCTTCCCCATCCGGTGCGTCCGCCGGTCCCACGGAATCCCTTCCCTGGCGTCGCGCCAAGGCAACCTTTGCCCACCATCATGCAGCGTTCAATTCTGTCGACAGTAATTCCTCCCCTCGGGGCGATGCTTCTCACAACCGGTTTGGCTCTGGCTCAGGAGGCTCCGGCCGCAGTTCCGGTGGACGAACTCTCGCCGGCGGCGTCGGTCGAGGACATCGATTCCATCGAAGAAGAGGTTGAAGTGCAGGCCGCACCCGCGAAGACGCGCACAGCCCTGATCACTTTGAAGGGGCAATACCTCGATCTGCCGGAGGCAGGCTTCGGGGTTCAAGACCTGTTGATGGGCGGCGGGCCAACGAAGCCGCAGCCGTTCTTCGACCTGCAAGAGAAAATCGCCGGCATCGCGAACTCCAAGGACACCGAGATGGTGGTGTTGGACCTGACGAAGTCGTTCGGTCTCAACGGAGTGCAGATCGGCGAGCTCGACCGCGCGTTCGCGACCGTCCGTGATTCGGGCAAGCAGACGATCGCGTATCTGCGCGGCGGCAGTGCCGCGCACTACCAGCTTGCCTGCATGTGCGACGGGATCTACTTGGCCGACATGGGCGCGTTGGATCTCAAGGCGCCGGGAATGTCGATCATGTTCATGCGTGACGTGATGGACCTGCTCGGTGTGCGCATGGAGGTGGTCAAAGTTGGCGACTTCAAAGGTGCTGTTGAGCCCTACTTGCTCAGCTCGATGAGCGATCACCTGCGCGATCACTACAAGGACATGCTGCGGTCGGTCAACAAGGAGTGGGTCGGACGAATTGCCGATCGCCGCGGTCTCGACGAGAGAGACGTGCGCAAGCTTCAGGGCGAGCGACTGATCTCCGCAAAAGATGCGGTGGAAGCAGGCCTCGTAGATCAGCTCGTGCCGTGGCGCGACGTCAAACGCGTGGTGTCTGATCTGGCCGAGAGCGAGCTCGACTTCTTCAACCCGCTCGGCAAGGAAGAAGAGTCGGGTGGCAGCCCGATGGAGTTCTTCTCCGCGCTCTTTAATTCGAAGAAGGACAAGGACGAGGGCGTTGAGTTCGAGTCCATCGTGGTGCTGCACCTGTCCGGTGCCATCGTCGATGGCGATAGCGGCCAACCCGGATCGATCGTTAGCGGCAAGTCCGTCAAAGAGATCAAGCGCCTGATGAAGGACGACAACGTCGAAGGCGTTGTGCTGCGCATCAACTCACCGGGTGGTTCGGCCACAGCGAGTGAAGAGATCCTGCTGGCCTTGAAAGAACTTGCCGAGGTGAAGCCGGTCGTCTGCTCGATGGGCAGCGTTGCTGCATCCGGTGGCTACTACGTCACGTGCTTCGGACAGCCAATCTACGCTGAGGAAGGCACCATCACCGGTTCGATCGGCGTCTTCGGTATGGTGCCGAATGCAGGTCCGCTCTTCCGTCGCGTCGGGATTCACATGGAGCACGTCGTGCTGGATGAATCGGCCATCGCTGGATCCATCGACCGCCCTTGGGACGAGAAGATGAAGGCGAAGATGCAGGACAGCGTCGACGAGATTTACGAGCGCTTCCTCGGCCACGTCGCGGCCTCGCGCAAGATGACCCGTGAGCAGCTGAAAGGGCTTTGCGGTGGTCGGGTTTGGTCCGGCAAGCAGGCGCTCGAAGCTGGTTTGATTGATCACCTGGGTGGGCTCGACGACGCCATCGCCGCTGTGGCCAAGGCCGCAGAGCTCGAGGGCGACGACTACGATATCCTCCACCGCCCGAACGCCGGCAACGCACTCGACGGGCTGTTTGGCAACCTCATGTCGGTGAAGGCCAACAATGCGTTGCAGGGCATCGACTTCAACAGCAGCGTGGCGCGCACGCTGCTTGAGTTCGCCGGCGACCTCAGCGGCCACCTCACCGTGCTGCAAGAGAGTCTGAAGCCCGGCGGCGCCTTCAAGGTTTGGGCACTGCAGCCCGGCAGCTACGACATCCGGTAGCCGCATCCAAGCGGCACGACACGCGTCGCAATGAAAAGCAGCGTCTGCGCATGATCGCGCGGGCGCTGCTTTTTTCGTGGCGCGAAGAGCAGATGCCTTCGTGCGGTCGCTGCTTTTCTTGGCGTGCCCGCGCAGTTCGGCTCCGAAGGTCGTGCGGGACAGACGCCGCGTCTTCAAGGCGAGCGCACCCTTGAGTCGTAGCCTACCGCGGCACCCAAACCATGAAGGGACGAGGGCCCAAATCTGCGAGCTGCGTTCCGTCGATCGAGATCTCTTTGGACTCGCGACCTTCGATATCGACGAAGAGCCGCATGGGTCCCGCGATGCCCCAGAGGCTGATCATGGAGCCGGGCATCTCCCCCGAACTGCCTCCCTGTTGACCGTTGTGAACCATCGATGTTGCGGTTTTGAATCGTGGCTCTTCGCTACTGCCCGGTTTCGTGGGAAGCCGAGTGATCTTGCCTCGACAGATGAGGATTCCGTCTGCGGTTTCCACGCGCAGTGTGGCTCCAGTCTGCAGATGTCCCACCTTCTTGTCGGCGAACGCCTGCATGAGGACGGGCTTCATCTGCGAAGTCAACTTTGCTGGAGGAGTCCAATCGCGATCATGCTCCGCGATGGCGCACCCGAAAGAAATTTGCTCTGGGAGTGAGCGAACCATCAGCGGCACCGGGCCGGTCCACTCGGCGCTTAGATCGATCTGTCTTCGAGTTGGCGGCAGCGGTGCGCGAATCACTTCGACGACGATCGTGGTCGCAGGCAGGCCGGAGACCAGATGCTCGGGCTTATCCTTGCTGACGGTTACGCCGGTGGTTGAACCCATCGGCGTGGGGATCCAGATGGATCGGCCGTCCGGCGTTGAGAAGCGCAGCTTAGCGTTCGCCGGCAAACCCCTTTCGTCGGTGACTGCAAACGTCACGTCCGTGGTTCGATGCAGACGAACCTCCATGTAGTGATCACCGAGAATGTAGTCCTGCTGTGCTGACTCGAAGCTCGCGTAGCCTGTGGCTTTGACGCCTACGTGAAGCAAACCTGGTTCGAAACCAACACGTTCGAAGCGGCCATTCGTTCCTGAGTCAACCTGGCCGTACGAGCCGTCCGCGGTTTCACGGTAGATCGTGAAATCAAACTTCGGGATGGGTTCGCCGGTTGCAGCGTCGACCACTGTGCCCAGCAGCGCGGTCTTCCGTAGAGCAGCAGGGTCTAGGCGCAGAGTTAGTGGTCCGGCACCCGAGTCAGTCATTGCTGAGACAAACGCGCGCTTTTCTCCGGGCGGATAAGCCCGAACCTCGAAGCGGCCGCTGTATAGCTGGGTGAGCTCGAATGCACCCTCTGCATCCGTTGTTGTCTCGTCACAGTCGTGTTGGTGCTCCCAGGTTGGGGGCTTGTCCGCCACGTACTTTCGGACGGACTGGCGGTCACCGATGACGTAGACCCGTGCGCCCAGGACTGGGTTGCTAGAGCCGTCAAGGACTTGACCAGTGATGGACTGCGGCTGCTCGAGCTTCACTTCGATCTCGGCCACGCCCCCAGGAACCGGCGCGGTGATGTGAATCGCGGCCTGCGCATGGAAGACGTGCAGCTTGCTGTCTTCGTCTAGATCCGCTCCCTGGATTGCGAACCGCCCCTCTTGGTCAGTGATCCTCACCCGCTTGGGTGTGTCGATGAGAGTGACTGTCGCGTCGACAGCCGGCGAACCGTTGGGGAGCCAGACGCGACCGCGCACGTCTTCTCCTCGTTCAAACCTCACTTCCAGCGGGCCATCTGCTGCGCGGTGGACTTGTTGCCACACCGGGTGATGAGCATGCTTGCTCAGCCACCGGTAGTTGATGTTCGCAATGCAGCGAACAGTGAAGTTCCCATCCGCACCCGTTGTGGTTGTGTGCAGATCCGGACGCTGTTTGAAGACCTTGGCAAGCGCGGTGCGGTCGGCGGAGCTCGAGCTACTGGAGAACGGGTTGCTGATCGGTTGGTTGGCCATGGGCTCGCCATCTGCGTCGAGGATTCGACCACGCAGGATCGTTGTGTCGGCCATCACCACTTCCAGACCATCGAGCCGCGGACGATCTTCGCTTTCACCCTTGAGGCGAATTAGCGCATGTGCTGTCTCCGAAATCGCGCTCACCGTCCACTTGTCGCCGAGTCCCTTCAGCGTGAACTCTCCGGCTGTATTCGTGGTGGTCTCGGTAGTCGGGGCATCCTCATAGCGGCCGTCGCGCTGCACGGTGTAGAGATGACTGTTCCACGCGACGACGCGCACGTCGGCTAGCACGCTGCCATTCTCGTGCACGACGCGTCCACTGATCGTTGTGCCGTCGTCGGAAGCGAGGATCGGTTCCACCTCTTTTCGCTTGGTCGACGCACTCGTCGAAGGCAGCGCCGGCACCGAGGCGGAAGTTGTGTCCGCATCAGACTCCCCGGTTGCGGGGTCGACGTCGGCCGCAACGGTGCCGGTTTCTGGTGGCGGATCGGCGGGTGGCGTGAGCAGCGAGTACGTCCCGTAGGACAGAAGCCCGAGAAAGGCAGGGAAGAGGAGCTTCTTCATAAGGAGAATGCCGCCGGTCGTGGCGACGGTGGTCTTCGTTGCCGTGGCGCCACCGCCGGCCGCTGCCGCGGCGACAGTTGCGGCCACAGTGGTTGAGGCGGCGACGGTCTGTGCGTGATGCGTGACCGCCTGCTGCACCGCTGCCAACCCGCGCTCGGGGAGAACCCACGCGGTGAGTGCGCCGGCCAATCCGACGGGCAGCGTTTGACGGAGCTTCTCCAAACCGCGGACGATCTGGGTGCGCACGGTGCCGGCAGGACGACGCAGAGATTCTGCGATGGCGCGCGCTGACTTGCCGGCGGTTAGGTAAGGGTGCAGCACCGCGCGGTAGGTCTCGCCTAGTTCGCTCATCGCGTCGTCGATCGCTCCGTGCAGTTCGGAGTGCTCGGCGGCATCGATTGGCGTGGAGCTCAGCTGTTCGGGCAGTCGGTCCGTGTCGATGACCCGGCGTTCACGTCGTGCGATCTCTTTGGCCTTGTGTTCCAAGATGCCGCACAGCCATGGCCGAACCCGTTGGTCCTGTTCGAAGCGTCCGCGGGACTCGATCGCGGCCAGGAACGTCGCTTGGAGAACGTCCTCTGCAGTGGCGGCGTCCGGCGTGAGATGCCGCGCTACCCGGAGCAGTTCAGGCGCCGTCGCCTCGAACGTCTGGGCTAGATCGCCGGGATCTCCAGACGTGCAGTAACGCGCGAATGCGCGGTCTGCCTCGTCGGTGTTGCCTGGTCCGGGGGGTGTCGAGGAGGGTTCCATCACCCTGTCTTTGCATAACTCCGCCCGCGTGCGACATGGCAGATCGAAAAACTTTGAGCGGGGCTGGCTTGGGGGGCCTGAAATGCGTCGAAAGGCCGATCGCATCGGTTGAGTGCTGGTGGATCAGCACGTGAAAACCGTCGGCTTCAGCTGGGCGCATTCGCAGCCCTCGACATCAGATCGAGTGCCCAAGTCCAACCCACCGAAGATCTGGTTGGCTACAGCGTCAAGCACTCCAGATCGGTTTCCGGCACTGCGGGAAGGCTACCAGCTCGGTTTCCTCGCGATGATCGAGCACGCCTAGCCCAAGGGCGAGCGGTTTGAAGTCCAGAGGGCGGCCTCTAGCTCAGCGCCAGCATCCTCTTCAGCGGCTCCGCAGCCTGCTTGCGCAGCTCTTCATCCATGTGGATCTCCGGCTTGAGATCGCGCAGCGCCAGATAGATCTTCTCGAGCGTGTTGAGCTTCATGTGCGGGCACTGGTTGCAACCGGTGCACGCTGCGGTGCGGTCTTCGTAGGGCACTTCAAGCAGCGTCTTGCCGGGTGCGGACTTGCGCATCGTGTGCAGGATGCCGCTCTCGGTGCCGACGATGAACTTGCGCGCGTCGTCGTCGCGGACGAACTCCAGAAGACTGCGCGTCGAGCCTACGAAATCGGCGAGACGAAGCACGTGGTCTTCGCACTCGGGGTGGGCGACGAACTTGGCGTCGGGGTGGCGGGCTTTGATCTCGAGGATCTTCTTCTCGCTGAAGGTCTCGTGCACCATGCAGGTGCCTGGCCAAAGATCCATCTTGCGGCCGGTCTTCTTCATCAGCCACGCGCCCAGGTTCTTGTCGGGTGCGAACAGAATCGGGCGGTCTTCGGGAACGGCCTCGATGATCTGCACCGCATTGCTCGATGTGCAGATGATGTCTGACTCGGCCTTCGTGGCTGCCGAGCAGTTGATGTAGGTGACCACGTAGTGGTCGGGGTTCTTCTTCTTCCAAGCGCGAAGCTGATCGGCAGGGCACGAATCAGCGAGTGAGCAACCAGCGTTGATGTCCGGAAGGATGACCGTCTTCGACGGGTTCAAGATCTTCGCGGTCTCGGCCATGAAGTGGACGCCGCAGAACAAGATCACGTCGACGTCCTTGGCGTCGCGGGCCTTTTTCGCCAGATCCAGCGAGTCGCCGAGGAAGTCGGCGATGTCCTGGATGTCGGGGTCCTGGTAGTAGTGGGCCAGGATGATCGCCTTGCGTTCCTTGCGCAGGACGTCGATTTCGGCGAAGAGGTCGAGGGCTGGATCGATCACGGTCATGGGGCGGAGATCATGGCCCGGGGCCTGGCTGCGGCCAAGTGGGGCGCGGAGATTGCGGCCCTGGATCGATGTGGCGATTGGTCGTGCATCTGGGGTTCACAGCGGACGCAATCGACAAGGGGGTTGGTTGCCGACGTCGCACCGACGCCGCAACCAACCCCGAAGTGGCGCCGGCCCACTTCGCAGAGTGGGAGAGACTTGATCGATTCGATCATGCGGTCGTGCCAGACTCCGCGAATTCAGGTGAGGTGAAGCCTCTCAGCGAGTCAGCACGAGCGTCTCAACCAACCCGTATTCCTGAAACCATCAGATCGAGTTCGGACGCGTCGTGGGTATGAATTCATTCGTCGCTTCTTCTCTATCTCGACTCGTGCCGTCGCTGTTTGTGGCGCTGCTCGTTTCGCCCGCCATGGCCCAGGACAACATCCTGATCTACGGCAACAGCATCATCGACGGCCCGACGCCGGACTACCTCTCGGACCTAGTGGTCGAGTCCGGGTCCCCCGCGCCCAACATCGTCGGCTTCATTGTCGGCAACGGCACAACGACAACGTACGTCAGCAACCAAGGGTTGATCTCAAGCTCTTTGCCCACCGGCCAGACTTGGGACACAATGATTGTTCAGGGTGGAACTCTTGAGACCACGAACTTCATGGGCAACGTGGTCGCGTTCCAGGCCAACATGCTCACCCTTGGCGGGGCCCTGTTCAGCCACAGCCCCCAGGCCCAGTTCATCGGTCACGAGACGGGAGCGGACCACCCCAACAGCACCCGCTATCCCCTGTGGTTCCCCGACGCCGCGGCTTGGCTCGCCTTCCCCCAAGCGGCGTATGCCGAGGCACAAGAGGCCATTACTGCAGCGCACCCCAACAGCCCGAAAGTGAAGCTGGCTCGGCAGGGAACGTGTTTCGCCAACACCTCGGGCTACGCGATCGGCTTGTATCGCAATGATCTGCATCACCTTGAGGAGATGGGTGAAGCGCTGTGCGCGTGCCTCTACTTCATCGAGATCTACGGTGGTCGAATCGAGGACCTTGGGGTGGACTACTCCGTGATGACGCCCTTGGTCACTCGGTTGATGGCGGACAACATCAATGAAGATAAGTGGAACCGCATTGTGGGCTTTGCCGATCGCTCGCAGCCCCGCGGGAGTCGTGCGTTCCCCGGATCGGACAGCGACTTTCAGCTGCGGTTGGGTGTGAACACGAATTCCACGGATCTGCGCACCTACAAGAGCGCGACGGCGGGTGACACGCTCACGTTGCGTTTGTTCTCGCCACTCCAAAGCGCGGATCCGTTCTTGGCAGCGGTCTACTTCCAGTTTCTGCCCACGGGCGTGCTCCCTCCCTTGGGGACTATCCCCGGGCTGCAGTTGGATCGCACGCAGTTGGCCGTTTACTACGCGATTCCTGACCTCACCGTCCCCAACGTGACCCAGACCGTTCCTGCTGGAATGGCCGGGATGAGTCTGTGGCTGCAAGGGGTTAGCCGCGCGCCGACGGGGACTTCGTTCCCCTTGATGTTGAGTGACGCGCACGTGGTTGAGATCCAGTAGGCCGTCTTCCCTTGGAACCTAGCTGGGTTCGGGGACATCGTGGACACCGCCGGCATCCGCCGCGGTGGACCGCGTCACGTCACGCCATGACTGCGGCGATGAAGCACGCAGAGACGGCTGTCGACTTGCGGTGCCACTGGCCGGATCGAATCCGAGTCAGCGACCAACCGTGATCCGAAGAGCGTTGCTCGTTGAGATGGGCAACGCGTTGGGTGCGGGCAGATAGTAGGTTTGCATCTTCAGGCCGACCCCGAGCAGGTTGGGGTCTGCGGGAATCTGAACCGCTTGCTGCCAATTCGATGTTGTCGTGACCGGTAAACTCAGCAGTGCAGGGAACGCATGGCTGGAGCAACCGGGTTGGAGGAGCCTAGGGTTGTTGAGTCGCGGTGTGTTGCGATCGGCGATCAACGTGAAGCCGATGTGGTTTGTCGGCGCGTCGACACCTCGAATCGTCCAGATCGAGCCGATTGCAGACGCAGACGATTCGAGTTGAGACCAGTTCAAGGCGCAACGGCTGCCGAGTTCTTCGATCATCGCACCTGGATCAGCCACCTTGATCAGTTCGGTTCCGACGATTGTCGGTGACAGTTGCGAAAATCGCTCGGTGCGCTGCCATGGGCTGCTCCTTGGTTTCGACTCAGCGGTCGCCTCAGCCGCCGATCCAGCGGTCTTGGTTGGCCGCGCTTGGCAGAAAACGGCCACCGGTTGGAGGCGGTGGCGCTGCGCGGATCGCGCCGGCGTCCGCGACGCACTTCGGCGAAGTTGGCTAGCGACCGATCGTAATCCGCAGAGCGTTGCTCGTTGAGATGGGGCGGACGTTCGGGGCAGGCAGATAGTAGGTCTGCAGCTTCAGCCCGACTCCTAGCAGATTGGGGTCCGCGGGAATCGGAACCGTCTGCTGCCAGCTAGACGTCGTCGTCACGGGCAGGCTTGCGAGTGCCGGGAAGGCGTGACTGAAACAGCCGGGGCTCAGGAGTTGCGGATCATTGATTCGCGCGGTGTCGCCATTGGCAACAAGCGTGAAGCCCACTTGGTTCACCGGAGCGTCGATGCCTTGAATCGTCCAGTTCGAACCAAGCACAGGCGAAGACGATTCGAGTTGCGACCAGGTCACTGGGCAACGGCCTCCGAGGTCCTCAACCATCGCCCCTGGATTGGTGATCGCGTGGATTTCGATTCCGGCGACTAGGTTGTCCATGGCCGCGTAGACCACGCCATCGAGAGCGACTGGGAAGAAGAAGCCGGATACACCTGGGACTCTGGGCCCGCATGGCGCCAGCACCTCCGCCGTGGAACCTTCAGAAGTC
This sequence comes from uncultured bacterium, assembly GCA_965534055.1. Taxonomy (GTDB): domain Bacteria; phylum Planctomycetota; class UBA1135; order UBA1135; family UBA2386; genus CBESZZ01. Next base: position 23,733 of record CBESZZ010000003.1, read on the forward strand.
CAAACGGTATTCAAACGATCCGCGCTGGTTGCGACGAAGTAGAGGCGATCACCGACGGCAAACAGACTCCTGATGTCTGAGTCCTGAATGCCCGGACGAATGTCACGCACGAGTCGCGTTCCGTTCGTTGTCATGTCCGTGACCCAGAGCTCTCGACCGGTTCCTGCTCCGCTATCACCGATGAAGAACACGTTGGTGCCCGCGCGGGTGAATTGCGCGTTGTACCGAATCGACGAGAAGAACCCTGGAATGATATCCAAGAGCAATCGGGTCCCAGCAAGAGTGCCGTCGGAGACGAAGATTTCTCGACCAGTCGCCGCTGTGTTCCCATCGAAGATCATCAAGCCGTTCGCGACGGCAAAGCTCTCGAACCCTGGGCCAAACGAACCTGGGCCGGGAACAAAGTCGAACGCGAGGCTGGTTCCGACGGTTGTTCCATCGGTGCGCCAAAACTCCGCACCCGATCCGGGCGTGTCGGCGGTGAACCACAACGCGCCGGCAAACTCTCCAAGCAGGTTCGGTCGGCTCGACCCAAAGCCGACAGTCGTGATGCGAATCGTCCCGTTTGCGGTGCCGTCCGTAGTCCAAACGCCGTACCCGCCGACTGAGGTCGTCGCCGCAAAGTAGAGCTTGCCTCGGAACAGATGGAAATCACGTGGACTGGAGCTCATGGTTCCAGGCACAAGGTCGATCAACAGGTTGGTTCCCGCGGTGGTGCCGTCCGTGATCCAAAGCTCAAAACCGTGCACGATATCGTTCGCCGGGAAGACGATCTGATCACCGATTGCATGCCCTACGCCAAGAGAGCTGCGCACCGGTCCAGGAGCGATGTCGCGAAGCAGCGTTGCGGGAGAAGTGCCGTCAGTGCGGTAGTACTCTCGCCCAGTCGCAGTGGTCGTCGCGGCAAAGATGGAATACGTGTTCGCGTGAGTCAAAGAGAACACTGCGGGGTTAGACCCCGTCGGTCCTGGTTCAAGATCGCCGAGTGGCACCGGCGCAGATCCTGGCATCCAACTCCAAGGCTCTGGGCCGGACGCTCCGACGTCGGCAGTGAAGAAGATTCGGTCGCCGGTCGATTCACCCAACCGGTCCGCATCCGAGCATTCTGTCGCGAGTCCTGTGCCGATGTCGATCAACTGCGTCGTGCCGTTTACCG
>CBESZZ010000004.1:0-23637 GCA_965534055.1 uncultured bacterium
GTCCCCAGCCTGCGTCGATGCCCTCGGGCAATGCGAACGCACGCCAAAGCCCTCAGGCACGTTTTCTTCGGTCGATGCTACAGGCCCCGGAGCGAACTTCGTAGTGCACTCTCATGAAGCGAGCCCAACGCCCAGCGGCTTCAAGCGAGCCTTCGAGCCCGCACGGCTCTGCCAGGGCGATGGCCAGGGCTTCAACGCGCGCGGCCGGTCTCTAGCGACCCCACAGGAACGCTGGCCTCTGCCGCAACCCCACTAACCCAAGCGATGAAATCCTTACTATCGCTACATAGTATGATTCGAAACGGTTTAGCGTCCCTGTCGGCTACCCCACCCTTTTTTACCTCTTCCGAACATTCCAATCCAGCCTCATGAGCCATTACCACCAGAGATTCCATGTTATCTTTACATTCCTCCAGCACGCTGTCAGCGCATTCAATTATGAATAAGCAAGCATCAAACTTCACGTCTGTGAAGAAGTCGCCTATATAATCCTCTAGAGCCATCCAATTCCAATTGTCTTCCTCCATCTGAATTGCAGATGCGAACTCTCTCATGCATCCTTTATGGCTGCGCATCTTCATGCCTTGCAATCTCCGCACGACGACGACGGCATCAGAAGCAACGCACCGCAGCGTTGTTTTAAGCCACAGGTCTGGGTCGCCACTCGCGAACACCAAGAATGGGGGTTCCAACTGCGAAACTAGATTAACTGGATACATCATCTAGACCTCGTGAAACTCGCGTAGTGATTACTTGTAGTATACACGCTCCCATCACTCCCAGTAACTATCCTATCATTCACGAACTCACTAGTTGAGTGGTTGTGCAAGCCCTTAGAGTGCACGTAGTGCCTTTCATGCGTGGTTGGCGTCCCATCGATTTCAACCTGAGGCAGCATCATCGACTTCCCTCCCCCCGGCCCTCCCTTGCCGCCGTTTCGAAAAACCTTCGGATTTCGATGGTTGTGGGGCTCTGCACCCCTGCGCTCTGTGCCGGATTCGACTGTGAGAGTGAACGGCCCGCCGGCTACCGGGGTCTCGATGCGGGTTCGCCATGCGCCATGCTCGTCGGCGACGACTTGCGCGACGGTCGCGCGCCACGATGCCGCAACGCGGACGCCAGCATTCGGCTCGGCTCTGCCCCAGATCGGCACCGTCGTCTGCTGCTGCAAGACCATCCGGTCGCCGAACATGCCCGCGACGCGCAGCGTCTCAGCGCTCTTGTCCGTCGGTGACTTCGGCACATCGGCTTGTGCCAGCATGGGCGTGACGGCAGTCGTTGCCATCAGCAGGATGACGGAGAGGCTCCGTGCGAGATGGGTTGTCATCAAATCTCTCTTGCTTCGCTTCATGGTGAAGGGGCTCGCTTGGTTCGCAGTCGGGTCTGTGTGGCTCGCGGAGCTACTGACCTAGCTCGAATTCGTCAGTTCGAAATGGGTAGGCAGGTAGGTTCGCTTCGTTGACGAGGTTGACCGTTGGCTTGCCGGCGAATGCGTAGCGCACGTACCGCGGCTGGGATAATTCGGGGGAGTGGAGCACCACGGTTTCGCCGCGGATCTCGGCCTCGGCCGGGAACCATTCTCCTGGTCGGGTCGCGAGCCAGAACGACTCAGGTGCCTCCCCATCGTTGGTGCGAAGGCCCGTGGCGTGTTCGAAGTGTACGACCAGTCGATTGTCCTGATGTTCGACGCGTCGCACTTGCGGACCCTGCGCGAGAGCGTTGCCAGCCAACGTGTCACGTGCGGCGAGAAGGGCAAGTCGCTGGCCGATGGGCAGCTTGTCCGTTGGATGGATGTTGGTCAGATGGCCTAGGTCAATCGTGTTCGCGACGGCGGTGTGTTGGAGTTCGAGCGCTTGCAGCTGTGACTCGCGCATCCACGCCCAAGACGTGGCGGTCGGGTCTGTGGCTCGCTTCTGGATCTGCTTGGCATAGCCCGGAAGCATCACGATCAAGAAGTGCAGGTCGTCGCATGACCACAGTTTGCGGTAGCGCTGGATCCAGGCTTTGAGCGCGGTCCCGTAGGTGCGCATGGTGGCGTTGCGTTCGAACCACGGGGTCTTCGGGCCGATGCTTGGCTTGGCGTTGCGTTCTCCCTGATACCAAACAACGCCGCGACAGGCATAGGGTGCCAGCGGATGGATCATGGCGTTGTAGAGGATGTTCGGCTGCGTGCGCATGAAGATGTCGTTCCACGGAGCGGAGCCATCGAGCATGCCGGCGATCTTTTTTCGGTGATCCTCGTCGTCGTCGAACGAGGACATCAGCTGGGCGAAGTGCGGCAGGGTCTCCGTCATGTCGCGCGGCATCCACGCTTCGAGCGATGAGCTTCCCCAGCTGGCGTGGATGATTCCGACCGGCAATTCAGCGTGTTGCTCAAGGAAGTAGGCGAACGTGAATGCGACGGCACTCGTTGGCTGCTTCGCCGTCCAGCTCCCCTTGCAGCGGTCCTGCTCGGTGAAGGCACACGTTCGTGGAACCTCGAATGCGCGAATGTTCTTCGCCGTCGCGAGCAGCTCCTTGGCTTCTGGAACCCTGCTCACGGACTGCTGCATGTTGGATTGGCCCGAGCAGATCCATACCTCGCCGACGACAACATCGCGGCACGTAATCGTGTCTTGGCCCGGGCATCGCACGGTCAGGGAACGAGGCTTGAGCGAGCCGGCGACGGCGTCGAGTTGGACCAGCCATCTGCCGTCGGCGTCGGCAATGCACGTTCGTTCTTGGTCGGCGAACGCAACGGTGACGCTCGCGCCTTGGTCGGAGGTCCCCCAGACTGGGATCGGCATGTCGCGCTGCAGGACGGCGTGATCGGTGAACAGGGAAGCGACTGTGAGCGGAGCCTGCGCGAAGCATGGACACAGGCCGAGCATCCAGGCGAGCAGCGATCGGAGCTTGAGCATGGCGAGATTCTATGCTGCGCCCTCGGTGGGGCTGCCGATGGGGGGGCATTCTCGCCGCACGCCGGACGGTTCCTACCTGTGGGTCCCTAGCGTTTCCCAACGGAAGAGAGAGAGGCTTGGGAGTTCATCGAGCGTTCTCGGGAACATCGAGTTGTCGACGACAGCTCCTAGTTCGGGCTCCCCGAGGTTGGGCTCGAGAGTTGTCCTGGGTTCCCGGGCCGGTCGCTCGTTAGAGCGGAGGCACGATTCAGGCTCTCACCTGAGGAGAGCAGGGCTGCTCTGTTGAATCGTTCAGCGCGCTTTCAGTTTGGTAGGGACGCCAGCGTGGCTTGAAAGTCCGCGCACGGGTGTCGTCGTCGGGTGCTTATGGGGCATGATTGGCTGGCCGCGTTTCACAAGAAACATGAGGGTTCGGCGACGCCTACATGTGTGAGCTTCGAAACCTCCGCGGGTCTGCTGTCGTGGCAACCGAGGACAGTGGAGCCTCGAGTTCCATGAGAAAATGCCCCCGCGGCATGCAATCGCGGGGGCCTCGTTCCCTTTTCTTTGTCAATCTTCTAAGCGTGGTTACGGCATGAATGACGGTCACGCACGGATGCTCCCCGCGACGGGGTGAGCCGCGTCGCTCTTTGACGAGTTCTCTTGTCTTTCTCTCTTTCCGTGCGGAGCGCCGCGTCGAAACGCTGAGCAACGCTTTGCCCTACGGATGCGCCGTCATTCTGAGGGCATTCGACGTGAGCTGTTCTGGAGGTGCCCGCGATCGGCGGATCGGTTGCCATTTGCGATGCCGCGGACGGAGTTTGAACGTCTTAGTTGGTGCCACAGGTCTGAAGAGGTTGGGCAGGGCTGTGGTGTGCTGAAAATCTCCGGCAAATCGCACTCCGGCAAATCGCATGGAGCATTTGCCGGCCGCGGGGCAAGCCTCGGCGAATCCAGCGACCCAAGCCCGCCTTCAGACTCAGAGTTCAGAGCGAGTTTTCACCTCCCGCGCTGCTTTGCCATGCCCGAGTCCTCTCCACTTGAGTACCCAACACAGGGGCAGCTCCGAAAGATGGTCGAGATCTTTCGACGTGCACGCGTAAAACAAGTCGATGATTTAGTGCAAGAGGGGGCGGTGCGATTATCCTCTGTCCGGCCGGGAGCTCTCACAGACCCCGTCGCGTACGCAGCTGTAGTCGCTTACCGTCTCGCCTCTCGCCCTCCAATTCATCTTAGATGCTTTAGAGCGCTGGCGCCTTCCCATCAGGAAGATTTTGTGGACTCCTCTCCTGGTCCCGAAGAGATGTTGTTGTCTAAGGAGGCACACGAACGACTCGAGAATGCTCTCAGAGATCTTCCTCAGAACCAGCGCAATGCGGTAACTATGCGCAATAAATTCGGTATGACATATTCTACTATAAGCAATATCATGGGGCTGAGTGTGTATGTCGTTAAGCGAAACATTGAGCTGGGATTGAGCGCCCTTAAAAGAGGAGGCCTACGCGATGAGTAACAAGAAAACGGCAGCTCCATCGATCCGAATGATTGAGAATCTAGAGGACGAGGCCGCATTGCGCCTGATCTCGGAAGAGTTTCGCGACTCCGTGAAAGAGTTGATTCGCCGCCGTAGCCCGTTCCGAGTTATTGCTGGCGGATCATCCGAGGAAGGCTCCGAGGAAAGCGATCGTGGCGGTTCGAGGCAGTCGGAGACTTCTCTTGAGCACTCGCACCAGGATCGGGACCAGATCCAACTGTCGCGACCACCCCTCCCTCTGTTGCCTTCGTGCAACACAGTGCGTCCTCGCCTGGCTGCGATTGGAGGAAAATCCCCGGATTCCGTTGAGGCCCGTGCCTATTGGGGGTGCGTGACGAATTCGAGTAGCAGCAGTCCTGCGGACGTTCTAGCGGACGAGGAGATCGTCGTGCGCATGCAGAAATTTGATTCTGCGGGACTTGAGGCGTTGCTGCGCCAGCATGGGCCTCACGTGAAGGGCGGGATTCGGAGAATGTTCAAGACGCAATTTCATGACGATGACGAGGACGCAGTCCATGACGCTGCGTTGTCCATGCAGCGGGTCGCGAACCGCCTTAAGCCCGAACTCAACCTGCGAGCCTACTTTTTCGTTACGGCGAAGCGGGTGATGTTGGGGAAGGTCGCGGCTGTTCCCACGGGGTTCGTCCCAATCCCCGAGAGCGCGCAGGTGGAGGAGCCGCATGCTCCTGCCGTGGATTCTCACCAAACGCGGGCTGTTGCTAGAATCATTGCCTCGCTGCCAGAAAGTGAGGCGGCGGTCCTAGAGCTCGATCGCGGATCAGGGTTCACCATGTCTGCAAAGAGCATCGGACATCATTTGAATATGACCGTAGGGACGGTTTATTCGCTGAGGAGTCGGACCAAAAAGAAGCTCGAGACCGTCTTTGGGGATGAACCGGGAGAAATCCAATGAGCGACTCCAACTACACGAAAGAGCAACAGGCTTTGCTGATGCAGCACATGCGGCCCGTTGCGCTCGATGAAGATCGAATCCAGCAGACTTTGGCCAAGTCCAGACAGAGTCGGCGTGCTGCGCGGACTCGGCGTTGGTCGATGGTGGCTGCGGCGGCGGTTCTCGTGGCCAGTGCGGGTTTTGGGGCCGCGGGGTTCTGGTCATGGGACGGGACGAACGTGGAAGATCTCAACCATGACCAAATCTCGGCGCGCGCCGCTCTAACTGAGGTCGTCGACCCTGAAATGGTGGGTACGGTTGGAGGCACGCGTTGGATGGAAGCGAAGAAGGTGATCAAAGTGCTTTCGGATCAGGGTTTGCTCGATGCCGGCGTTCGGCTCCGCCTGCTCATCGAGTTATCCGAAAGCGTGGACCCCATCAGCCGAGAGGTGCCAATCGGGTTTGACGCGGCACTGAGTCGCATCGGCAGGAGGAGCCCTGTGAATGCCGAAGACAAGAAAATGGTGATCGAGGGGCTGATCGCTTTCATCCACTCCATCCGCGCTCTTGAGGGCTGGAAGAACAACCACGGCCCGAACGGAGCCAGGGATGATGCATTGGCAAGACTCAAGAGCCAGATCTACACGAGCCGGTGGTGATCCGCCCGCGGTCCGGACCGCCACAGGGTTCGTGCTGAGTCCTGAAGCGTTCGCTGGTTTGGAGGGGGGCGCTACAGCCCCGCTTCACGGCTAATGCGTCCGCGTCTCACGTGCAATTGCACCGCGAGATTCGAAAGCTGGTCACGACTCCCGGCTACGAGCCGCCGGTTTCGCTTGCGATGAAGCGGAAGACATCTGGGCAATCGCCATCTTTGAAGGTCGCAGAATCCCAGCCGGCAGGGGGCGTCCAGTCCACCTCGGTGTTTGGCGGCACTTCGATCTCGATCGTCGTACCACCACCGGAGATCTTCACCGTCGTGGTTGTGTCGTGGTCGTGGCTAATTTTTGCAGTCGTCTCGATGGGATCGGGTTGAACAGTGAGTGGCATGGGATCTTCCTTTTGGAGGGGTTCAATGGGTTGCGACAAGGGGGTAGTTCCGCGCCCTCAGCCGGCAGACCAGGTTTTTCACGTTTCGTGTTGAGGTGCTGGCCTACTACGGGCGGACAAGGGGGAGGAGGAGAGTCGAGTTGTCCTTTTTCCCGCTGTTCGGGCCGACTGCAGGGATCGCCATCGACAAGGCACGGGCTCGACTGGATTTTCGACGAAGGTGGGACCAACCTTGGTTCCAGATGCTCGTCAAAATGGTCCAACCCATTTGGCGAGCGCGCGTGCCGCCTCAGCGATTGCCGTCGAGGCCAGCGCGGATGGAAAGCTGCACCGCGATCTCAAGTTCCCGCGGGTTGAGATCTTTCGCGGCCGTGAGCCGCGCCGCTGCGTCGGCGGGACCGTGGTTCTCGACCGCTTGAAGCACGCGCTCGGACAGTGTCGTTTCGATGGCGCGGTACTCCGCACGGGCGGTCATGCGTTGCGTCTGAGGCGAAGTGTCCCAAACACGCACCGTTGCATCTCCTGAGCCCGAGATCAGGCGGTCCCGGGCGGAGTCGATCGCCACCGACATGATGTAGTCCCGGTGGCCGCGAAACGCGCCGAGTCCGCCACCGTGTTCCGTGTTTCAAACACGCAGAAGCTCGTCGTAGGTGGCGCAGAACAGCCGATTGTCCGTGCTCCACGCCAACGCGTTCACCGTGGAATTCTCGGCTCTGAGGATCAGCCGTGTTTCGTGCGTCGCGAGATTCCAAGGGCGGATGGTGCGATCCCCTGATCCGGACGCAACTTCGGATCGCTCAGGATGAAACGCCGCACGGAATGGGGTCGATGCCCCGCCGCCGCTGCGGAGGGTTGCCTACTCGGGCAGCGATGTCACCACCGTGGTCGACGTCGGCATCAAGCAGCTCGAGTCATCGCACACCTGGTAGCTCAGCGTGCACGCAACCTCTCCGGAACTGCCGGAGCCGTCGGTGCTGCCACGCAGTTCGCAACGGTACGTTAGATCGCCTTCCACCGTGGTGAGACCAGGCGTTTCAACGGACAGCGTGCCCTGCGGCAACTGCCATTCGCCGTGTCGTTCGAACCCTTTTGGCAACCGTAGATCCACGGTCATTGGGACGTAGGCCGAGCCCTGTGGGATCGAACCGTAGGCGTGCCAACCGTCCAAGATCTTGACTTGCAGCGTCAGGGCGAAGCGGTTCTCGCCGATGGCTTTGACCTTGAGTCGGGATGCGACGGGCTCGTTGTCGTCCGGCTCAAGATCGCTGGCTGTGTCGTCTGTGGCCGTCGCTTCGATCGTCTCCGCCTCTGGAGTTCCCACGTCGACAGCTTCCGGCTTGGCTGCTTCGGCTTGATCCGTCGAGTCGACCAACCACTTGTAGCCGCCGGCTTCGGTGAAGAAGAGCCGGTTTCGGTTCTGCGTGAACCACGATTGCCATGCGGCACCGGTGGCAAACGACTGATCCGTGTAGCGCTCAAGCAGAGCGTTGGCTTGTTGGGCTTGCTCAGCAGTGACTCTGTCTGTGTCTTTGGCAACGAGCATGGCGATCGCTTTCTCGAGCAGTGCGATGTCGTTGTTGGCGACGCCGAACTTCTTCAGCTCTTCATCGACCACGAGTTCATACCAGCCCTGCGACCGCATGTACGGCAGGTTGCCACGCAAGTGAGCCTCGACCTTGGCGGCGTCATCCTTGAGCGAAGCCCACTTGTCCTCCGAGACGTAACGCTTCACGGAATCCAGGAGTCCTGGAGGTGAGGGCAGCTTCATGTCTAGGAATCGTCGGTCGCTTTCGGGCACATCTTCGCCGGCGTTGATGCGCACTCGGATTGCCGCTTTGTCGTCCTTGTAGGACGCGACGGACTTCTGGTGGTAGGCGAGGCGCTCGGCGAAGCTCTCAGCGCTCAGGCCGGCAACCGCTTGTCGGACGTAGCTGCGCATGGCGGTGCCCTGGCGCTTGCGCGCGATGGGCGCCTGGCCGTTGAACTGGGCGATGTAGTGAACCGAATTGATGAAGACCAGTTTGGCTTCGTCGGTCAGATAAGTCGGCGACGCGGCGAAGCCCCAGAGGAACATGTTGCCGTGGCGGCCAATCGCGACCGCTTGCGGACCCTTGGAGTTGACGCCGCTGGAGATCCACTCGGTGTCTGGTGAATCCAGGAACCCGGCGTCGCGCGCGACCATGCCGATGAGCTGCCCTTGTGGATCCTGGTAGCCTTCAGTTTGCACGCGCCACATGGGCATCGTGTTTCCGAGCGACGCGTCGGTGCGGAAGTATTCGCTCGGCGTGGTTCGCTCTTCAAGCGTGGGTTGGACGGCGTGTGGCGTGCTGAAAATCTCGTGGTTCATGCGCATCCCGTGCGCATGTGCATCGAGACACAGTCAAAGCCAGTCGAGCTTGGATCCCAATGGTTCGCCGATGCGCGCGGAGTTCTCAGCGATGAACAGTGACGCCCGGTCGAAGTCGGCTGGCAGGTAGGTGGCTGCGGTGTACGTGCTCTCGCCGGTCTCTGGATCCTTGCCGCGGATCGCTGGCGTCAGCGGCGTGGGGCGTGTTTCGAAGACCGTCACGTCGACCTCGTGAGACATCTCGGCGCTATAGGCGTTGCCGTCAACCACGGTGACGTTCGCGATGTGGTAGCGAAGCAGTGCTTCGAAGGCTGCCGAACGCTCGCGATACAGTCGCGGGGAGCGCGCCCCGTCGAGGCCCGGGGCGGTGGTGACTGCCGTGTTGGGATCGCGCCCGACCAGCAGCACGCGCAGGTCCTGGTTGTCGGGAGCGGCGGGCACGGCTTGGGCTGGCAGTGAGGCGGCGACCGTGAGGCATGCGGCTGTCGCCCACGGGATGTATCGAGAAGAGCGGTTCATACTTCGAGTTGAGCAAGAACTCGAGCGATCCGCTAGCTGGTCGCTCAGGGGTACGGCCTTGTCGCACGCCGCGGGCTACATTGTCTGCATGTCTCGCATACTCGTCGTGGCTCTGTTTGTTGTCCTGGTCGCGGCGATGACCGCTCTGTTTCTGTGGCCCAAAGACGAGGACCGTGCCCCGCAGCACGAGCGGGCAGAAGCCGGTTCGCATCCTGAGCTGCCCGAGCCGTCGAAAGACGCGGTCGAGGGTGGGCAATTAGCGCCCGGGCGTTTGCCAATTGCAGCAGACACGGGCTCTGGCGCGATCGACGGCACGGATGCTCAGGCGAGCGCGGTGGTTCCAACCCTGTCGATTCAGGTTTGGAATCGCGAACAAGGCGTTGCTGCACCCAACGCCGATGTGTTCGTGCTCGACGAAGTCTCGACGCGAGGGTTGGACCGGGAAGCCGTCAAGGGGTCGATCGGTGATCACTGGAGCGGGTTAGCAGAGCGGCTCGGGCGCCGGGTTCGCACGGACGAACATGGGCAAGGGTTGGTGCGCAGTGTCCGTGGCGTGGTGATCGTTGTGGCCAAGCTCGACGGTGCGTTCGCCTGTGAATGGCTCGAAGACAACCGCGGTGAACTCCGGCACGTGAACCTCACGCTGCAGAGCGACGAGTCCATCACGGTGCGCGTGGTCGATGATCAGAAACGTCCAGTCGCCGGCGTGGCGGTGGGGATCATCCAGCGCATCGCCGACATCCATGGGGCGAATGCCGGGATGAAGGAGCTAGAACGCATGGTTCAGGCGACCGAAGCGTGGATCGAGGCGAACCCTAAGCGTGCCGACGCTGCGTCCGCCAAACTACTGATGTTCCGTGACGAACGCGCAGCGCTGCGCAGTCGGCTCGAGACTGCACGACTTCAGAGCGAGCAGGTTTCAGGGGATCTCGCAGGGCAGCCGCCCATGAGAGTTGAGGTGCGTGCCCGGCGTCGAACCAACGCGCAGGGGCTTGCGGTGTTTGAGCATTTCCAGCTTCATCGGGGCCAGGTCGAGGCGGCCAAGTCTCTCGGTAAACGCAAGCCAGTTGGCAAGAGCGGTAAGCGCATGTCGAAGGACGGCAGGAAGGCGCTCGCTCAGAATCGCGGCGTGCCCAGCGCACAGCAGAGCGAGTCGAGTCAAGAGTTCGAAGCAGCGCTCCTGATTCCACTCCAGCGGCCGGTAACCAAAGCGTTCTCTGGCGCTCCGGTGCCCGAAGGTGTTGTTGAGCTGCGCATGCCTCCGACAGGCAGCGTGTCGCTGCGCACTGTGGATCGCGATGGCCGGCCTTTCACGCATCCGGTGCACGGCGAGCTGCGGATGCGCGGCGGCGACACGGCGCTGGAGCAAGCATTCGAGTGGACTCAAGTCGCGCTTCACAAGAAGCAAAACGAGCAGGCCATCGAGTTTGCTCACGTCGGCCTGGGGCTCCACTTGGATGCGCGATGCCGGTTGAGCAACGCGAGGTTTCGCTGGGATGCACCAGCGTTCGAGGGTCCTGTCGAAGCGGGCGAGCATCGATCCTACGATCTGATCGTCGCGCCACACCTTGGCATGCTGCATGGGCGCCTGGTCGATCCCGCGGGGAAGGCGCTTGCGGGAATCGCGCCGACGTTCGTCATCAGCTCTGCAGCGGGGAGCGTTGAAGATGCGCAAGTCGTCGCCGACGAGCAGGGTTCCTTCCATCTGCCCTACCAGATGCTTGACGAAGATCTGCCGCCGTATCGGTTGGAGGTTCGCCGGGATGACGTGACGCCGATCGCGGGATTCGCAACGCAGCTCGCGGCGCTGCCCCAAGCGATGGTGACGGATCTAGGCAACCTCGCGCTCGATGCGTTTGGTGCGATCGTCGCAGGTGTCGTGGTGGACGATCTGGGCCAACCGATTGCCGACGCGACCGTGCAGCTACAGCGCGAGCGCGGCTTGCCGATGCTTTCTACCGAAGCAAAAAACGCCGTCGAGGCAGAGCGTGGGCCTCGGTTCGTGGATGAAGCGCACCTGCGCACGCAAACGGATCGCGAAGGTCGCTTCGCCCTCTTTGGATCCCTGGACGCTGGCAGCTATCGACTTCGAGCGGAGACGAAGGTTCACTTTCCTGGAGTGGCGTTGTTCTCCACGGGCGACGACGCTTGCAGCGTTCAGTTGACCCGGGAGAGTCGCATCTTCGGCAACGTATCGATGCCCGAGTGGATGACGCGTGATCGCGTGCAGGTGGAGCTACGGCCGGTTCACGTCCCGGGCGCGACTGAAGCGGGCGATGTCAAAGTTCGAACCCAACGCTTGGCTAACTTTGACGATCGAACCCACGTCTACTTTGGCTGGGTTCGGCCGGGCACCTATGACCTGGTGTTTCGGCTGCAGGGTTTCCCCGACCCTTTCTTGCGTTTCGATCAGCTTGTTGTGGAACCCGGGCAGGTGGGGGTGCACCCGCGTCTCGCGGGCCTAGATCTCGGCGCGTCGATCTATCGCTTCGAGATCCATCCGGTCGATCAATCCGGCCAGCCTGTCGACGTGAACCGTCCGCAACTGGCCAAACTGACCCGCGGGAACGGCGAGGCAATGTTCGTCGGCCTGGTCATGAAGGGGAGTTTCGGCGAGGTCTTCAGCACGACGCCGAAACTCGAGGTGTTGCCGATGTGCGAGGGATACGTGGCCGAGCGCCAGGTTCTTGCGGCGGGGCGAAGCGAGCTTCTCTTCCGCGCTGTTCCGCCGGTCGAGGTTGTCTTGCCGGGGCTGCACGCCATGGCGGGCAGCGTGCCCGTGCGGGTCGTGCTTGAGCGGCTCAACCGTCATGATTTGCCTGAACAGCTCGATACCTTCGACGGCATGAGCGAGCGCATCGCCGACTGGTATACGCGCGTTAGATACTCCTCGGCGATGCTCACGGCTCTCGACGTCGCGAGCATTCGGGTCACGGCCCCTGGCCCGCACCGGGTGAGCCTGCGCCTGGGCTCTAGCAAGGCCAAGCCGACGACGGTCGAACTCGAACCCGTGGAGCTGACTGTCGAGCCTGGTGGGAATGCGCAGCGTTGCGTGGTGGACTTCGATCCAGAAATCGTGAGGGCAGCGATTGTCGAAGCCGCGCGGCAGAATTAGCCAACGCTCGACGACTTGCTGCGTTTAGGGAGTCTGCCTCGACACGAAGAATTGATGAAACTCTTCGATGCAACTCTTCGATGAAACTCGACCATCATTGATTCTCTGACTCACAAGGCAGCCGCGCCTCTTTTCGAGAGCCCGCCATCAGCGATGCGCCATTCACTCTTCTTGGGATTCTTGCTGCTTACGGCAGTCAACACATGCGCGCAGGACAGGGCGCCGAAACATCTACTTCGGCGGGTCTACGAGCCTGACCGCGTCCAGTTCTTCCGTGACACATCCGTCACGGACACCAAGATGCAGGGCCCGCAAGGAGTGAACATGGACTCGACGTTCACGATGACCATCACGCGAGCAGAACGCGTCTTGTGGGTCAAAGACGGGAGAGCCCGCATTGAGAAGAAGATTCATCGGATGGAGCTCCTAAGCACAGGCACGGTGGAGGTCGAGTTTGACTCGGACGATCCGGAAAGCGATCCGGGCCCGTACACCCAAGTGGCGAATTTGGTTGGGACCACGTCGGTCATGACGATGGATCTTCGGGCGCGCGTCGTCCGAGTTGGTGAGAGTGAGTCGAAGCCTTCGGGAGACGGTGGAGAGCAGACAGCTGATACGAATGAGCCGGACCTTGCCTTGGCAGACGGGTTCCCGGACCAACCGGTGGCGGTCGGTGAGTCCTGGCAGACGCACTCGGAAGCCGAGGGGCCGGACGGAACGAAGTCCAAAGCAACGACGGACAGCAAGCTGGTCGAGGTGAAAGGCGGCGTGGCGACCATCGAACAGGTGACGACCTTAGAATTGAATCTGCAGCTCAGGGCAGCGGTGAAGTCCGAGATGAGTCCGAGCCGCAGCACGCTCGTGCTCGATCTTGCGTCGGGGCGAATCTTGAAGCGGAACACGTTGATCACCACTTCAGTCAGCATGCCGGGCAACATGAAGTCGAAGACTCGCATGGCCACGGAGACGGTTGCGATCGACCCTCCAAAGCCCTCCAAGGAGAAGGGCGCGAAGAAGGATCAGTTGGAAGATGGTGAAGCCGGCGGAGCTTGGAAGAGCAACTGATGGGTTGCGTGTTGTGGGTGCCTGGGTAAGGTGCAACTCAAAGGGTGCGTTGCAGTCACCTCTTCCCAGACTCTCAACATGGCTACCGACACCGACCGCATCGAAAAGCTGATCACCGTGGGCGCTCCACTGATCCGCGTGTGGGCGGAGGGTTGGGCGATGCCGCTCGAGAACGTCGCGAACTATTCGGCATCGAACTAGCCCCATGGCAAGCAACATCCGACGCGTTCGTCGCAGCGCCACCGTGTTCTCGGCGCTTGGTGACGAAACCCGATTGCGCATCGTCACGCGCTTGTGCAACTTGGGCCCTTCATCGATCACCGTGTTGACCGACGGCTCCGGAGTTTCACGGCAAGCGGTCACGAAGCACCTTCGTGTGCTTGAGTCGGCAGGTCTGGTGCACACGAAACGCGTCGGTCGAGAATCTAGCTGGCAGCTTTTGCCAGGTGGGCTCAAAGATGCTCGAACCAGCTTGGACCGTATCTCGGCGCAGTGGGATGACGCGCTGGATCGTCTCAAGGCGTTTGTCGAAGAGCCGCCTAAGACTTAGGCGTTCGACGGCCTGTTTTCGGGCGGTCTACCGAACGACGCCACCGACGACTGTTGTGCCCTGGAACGGTGAGCGTGACACGTTCACGCCGCGTGACCAGATCGCCAGATTGCGCAAGCCGGGGTCGTTCGGAACGTTGACGATCCACTGGTATTGCCCCTGAGCATCGGCGACGAAGAACGCCACCGTCATTGGGGATCCCTGCAGCAGCGGTTGCTCGAGGACCGAGAGCGGCACGGGTCGGCCGATCCGGAAAGTCGCAAACTGCAGGATTACGTCGTTCGGTTCGGCCTGGTAGTCGACCACAAGCGAGCCACCAGGCTCCAAGGTCGTGGCGTTCGAAGAGACGCCGAGCAATGGGCCGGGGATCGTCGCCGGTCCGTTCACCGGAGGTGCCGAGCCCATCGACCCAACGCCGCCGACGAGCGTTGAGCGGTGCGTTCGAATCGAGATCGGCGAGCGAATCGCGGATGCACCGGGCAAGCCATTGGCGGCGTTCCCACCCCGCAGTCCGCAGTCCACAAGCCACACCTGCGACGTAGAGCCGGGAGCGACAACGAGTGCTGGGCTTGGCTGGTACTGACTACTCGGGTTCGCAGACATTGTGCTACCTCCCGCAAGCATGCAATTGGAGAGTTCGACGATGCCATCGATCAAGAGGCCGGCGCTGAGCAAGAGCCCTGGCTGCGCGGTGAGCGATTCGAATCTCGTGTCGGATGCGGCGAGGTATCC
The DNA here is from genome assembly GCA_965534055.1 of uncultured bacterium. Taxonomy (GTDB): domain Bacteria; phylum Planctomycetota; class UBA1135; order UBA1135; family UBA2386; genus CBESZZ01. The sequence continues at coordinate 14,681 of CBESZZ010000004.1, forward strand.
GCCTTGGACTTCAAGAGCGTTGAGCGTGCCGAGGAAGTTGCAGTGCCGTGCGATGACCACGCTGGATTGAAACACGCTGTCCGTGGTGGTCGTGCAGTCTTCCACGGAGACCGTGCCACCTTGGACCTGCATTGACGTGGCATCGATGCCTGCGAGTTCTGCGTACTGAGTGTTGTTCAGGCTGAGCGTGATGTCTCCCGTGATCGCCACTTGCCGTGCGACGTCCGCGATGAAGCGCAGTCCTTTTGGGCACTGAAACGACGCGTAGCTCCCAGGAGCAATGCGGATGACGTCGTCTTCCACGGCGGCGTCCACCGCGGCTTGGACGCTCAGGAAGTTCCCTGGACCGACCTGTAGAACGCTCTGTGCCGGGAGTTGAGTCAGCGCGAGGGCCAGCGTGTTGGCCACGAAGAGTGCGTTCCGCGTTCCTTTCATGCCTGCAAGGCTAGCTCGAAATCGCGATGTCTGCTGCGGCGATTGAGCATGCGGCGTTCTGCGACGCGCCATCGCTTGACGGGATACCGACGTTCGGGCGACGAGATTTCGGCCGACGGGGTTTCTCACGCGTTGGCAAGGTTCACAGTGACTTCCATGCGTCCGACGGTCGATCCAAGGCGCGATGCATTCTATAACGGAACCAATCGTTTAGTTCGTCCTGGGGCCTCGGTTCCAGCCTGTCAGTAATCCCATTGGCGTCGCCGTACGGATTGCTCGTTCACTCTTCCTCGACTGAATCATGACCAAGCTCACGTTTGTTCCTCTCGCTACCTTTGCATTTGCGGCATCGATCGCGGCGCAATCCCAGGTCGTTGCGTCTCTCGCGAATCCGGTCGATGTGGGCGTGTTCGCCAATCGTCAAACTGATACGGCGGTCGCTGGGCCGGTGGATCCTGGACTGCGACTTTCGGCGAACGATGCACGAAGCGCTGCGGCTTCTTCTGGAGCGGCACCCCTGGATCCAGTCGTCGCTGCGGGCGCAAGATTCGCTTGGAACGGTCGTGTGGACGCAGGCAGCATCGCCGGGACGTTGGTCGACGCGGGCAGAGGGTTGATGCCTGGTGCGCAACGATTTGAGCTCGTCCTGCAATCGCGAACTCCGGTGACGGGGCAGTTGGCGTTGAGGTTCAACGGCAACGCGCGCAATGCTCGAGCCGGCGCGACCGTGATGATCGGGCGTGAACAGAGAAGCTTCGACGCTGCCTCCGGCGCCGCGGGATCAACCATCGACAACCTGCGCGTCGATTCGCGCGGCCTGACGGTGATGATCGAAGTGGAGGGGGCTGCGGGCGCGCCGATGGGTGCCGCTGGACTATTCGACTGCTCGCTCATCGCAGCGTTCGTCGAAGGTGGCGGCGGCGGGGCACAGTGCACCGTGAATCCTGGAACCCGTAGCTGTCCGCGAGGCGGTGTCTTGAACGGTCGTGCGGCGGTGAGTGGACGAGCCATCGCTGTTGGCCTGAGCCTGGCGGGGGCACTGCCTGGTGCCGTGGGGTTCGCAATCCTTGCGCCGCGCGGAACGACTGCGCCGCTCGGCAATGGCATGTGCGTCTTTCTCGACGCGGGTTTCCTCGCCGGCTTGTTCCGCACCGATCGGAACGGTGATGGGACCACCATGCTGCAACTGCCAGTCGCCGCGGGCACCGTGCATCTCCAAACGGCGACGCTTTCGCTGACGCCTCGTGGTTTGGACGTGGTCACCAGCAACACGCTGGACGTTGCCTGTCGCTGATCGATTCGGACTGACGCGCTGCAAAGTGCGGTGCGCTCAGTCGAGATCTAGCTCCCACTCTTTGCGGACGAAGTAGCGGATCATCCCGGCGAACCGGTGGGTGGCGGACATCATGCTGCGGAGCATTTCGCGGATGTCTTCAGCGATCTGCGAGTCCGCGTCCATGGCATCCAGTGCGCGCGCGAGCACCTCGGCTTTCTCAAAGTCCTGATAGCGGACTTTGAGCAGTTCTTCGCGGTTGAGCCCGTAGAGCTCATCAATGGCTTGTTGCTTCGCCGCGCGATTGCGAACGCGAGGTTTGATCCGCACGGAGAGCTCCGCCGATTCGTGGTTCGCGATCCAGATCAGCTGTTTCTCGGGGTCCGTGTCGTATGGGTCAATCAGGTGCGCCTTCTCTCTGCGATGTAGCTCGACGAACGCGTCGAGTGACAGCTGATCGAGAGGGTCTGGGCAGATTGACTCGGAGAGCGTCTCAAGCCGCGTGTCCGTTGTGTTCGCCGTGACGCGCGGCGCGCGAAGCTTTGTGCCGCTGATCGGAAAGTGGTTGCTCTTGAATGTCTGATTGCAGATTTGGCAGGAGTACAAGAAGTTGTCGTAGCAGTACGCGAGCCACCAATACTTCGTCTTGGGGCGGAAGTGCTCAACGTCGCCGTGGGCGACGACCTTCGTGTCGGCTTCGCAATACGCGCACTTGCCGTGGCTCTCCTTGAGCAGTTGCGGTTTGGCGGGCTTCCAACGGCTCGATTTGAAGTCCGCAGACTCAAGCTGCCCCTTGCTGCGTTTGAGCTTCAACAGCGCGAGGCACTTCTTGACGCGCTTTGTACCGCGCAGCCCCGACGTCACGGCCGTGGACGAGCGATCCCGCGTGAGCTGTATCATCAGGAACCTCTCGGGCCGCCGCGCTTGCTCTTCGCGGATCGTCTCTTCGTCGACGTGCCCTGCTTCCCGAGTTTGACATCGATGCGGGCGAGCAACGAATTGAGCTTGTCGTCGTTGTTGCTCGGCACGCGTTCCCAGTCGGCGACTTGCTGAAGCGAGGATTGTAGACTTTGGAGGCGCCGCTTTTCGGTGGGAGTCTTGCTCGACTTGGCCTGCAGCTTGCCTCGTTCCTTGCGCTCCTGTTCCACCTCGTAGGACGTGGCGGTCTCCACGCCGAACACCGGGCTCATGATGAGCTGATGCAGCAATAGCTTGTTGGGCGAGCCCTCGAACTGATGGAGCGTCGGCGGTTCGCGCAGACGGTCGCGACGGAGGTAGTAGAGTTCTCCCTCGCCGGCCTGATGGGCGGTGATTGGAGCGTTCGTTGTGGCGACGATTTGCAGGTTGGGGAGTTTCTCGGTCAGGAACTGGGTCAGCACGCGCTGCCACTTCGGATGCAAGTGCAGCCCGAGTTCATCGATGAGCAGCAGACCGCGTGCTTTCAGCGGGTCACGGTAGTCCCCGAAGATCTCGGTGATCCGGTAGAGCAGGTCTCCGCAGAAACCCACCACGCTGCGGTAGCCGCCACTCAATTGATCGAGCGGGATGATCCCATCGGAGGTCTTGAACAGCAGCCGACGACCCTTCTTGTCGAGGCCGTGGAACTTCACGTTGGGCAAGAGTCCTTCCAAGGTCTCTCGGATGAGCTGCAGTCCGTGCGCTTCTTGGTTGGGCTGTAGATCCATCGCCCAAGACTCGAAGGGGATCATCGTTGCGTGTTCCGCAAACAGCGTGGACACCGCCTGGACGCGCGGGTGATGAAACACGTCTTCGCCGTGGCCCGAACTCTGGTGGGTGTGGCGCGCGGCTCCATAGCCCACCGTCAGGTAGGACCTGTTGGTGTGGTCCAGCGCATCGTCGAGTCGCTTGAGCGACTTGGCGTTCTCCAGCAGCATCGCGCGCTTGGTTTGGCCGCGACGGATCGTAAGTCCGATTTTCCGCGACTGCCCCGTTGCCGTGGTGATCACGCCGGTGATGGTGCACGCGTCCTTGCCGTTGCGAACCCAGCTGTCCGGGTTGTGAAGCACGTCCAGCAGTCCCTCGCTACCCGCCATCAAGAGCGAGATTGCCTTGAGGATGGTGCTTTTCCCGTAGCCGTTGTCGCCCACGAGGAGCGTCCACTTCCGGTTTGTCTTCTTGTCGATTTCGAACGATAGCTTCGCGTCGGCGAGGCATCGAACGTCTTGTAGATGAACGCTCTTAAGAAACATTGCGACCTTTGGCTGGGTTTGCGAGGCGGTGTTCCGCAACTCGCATTGGACTCACAGCCAAAAGCTACTGGGGCCGGCCACAGTTTCGAAGGGTTCCATCATTCTGCAGTGCTCTCGCAAGCACTGCAAAACTGGACTGCGGCCTCCCAGGTTCGGGTGACCCGCGAACCCGGCCACTCACGACGCGCTGCTCACGCTTGAGGGATGCGAAGCGCGGGGTGGCCGAGGCCACCCCACTGCATCGCTTCGGCTAGAGGTTGCCGAAGGTTGAGCTGACGCCGTTGCTCGTCAAGACTCCCAGCGGGTTGACGCCTGGAGTCAGCGAAGCGGCCTGCGTGTAGAACGTAAAGCCGATCAGGATCGGGTCGTTCGGGAACGCGATCGTCGTCGTGTCCGTGGGCGTCATCGGGCTGATGACGAGGCTCGTGAAGAAGTCGCCGTCTACGTATCGAGAGCAGCCTGGAGCCCCGATCATTCCGAGGTCCATGCCAGGGTTGACTTGCGTCACACCAAAGATGAGCCCGTAGGCCAGCGTGCCCGTCGGAATCGCATCCAGAGTGTAGGACACCGGAGTGCCGACCACTGGTGACGAGGAGGAAAGGGTCAAGCCTTCGACGTCAGCACCATCAGAGTCAAAGGGAAGAGACGCCGAGATGTCGGTCGTGATTGGCTCTGCCGCACCGTTGCCGGGTGCGAATCCGACGAAGATTTCTCCCGTCGCGATCCCGAAGTCCTGGTAGCGATACTCCACGGCACCGGTGTTGAGGTTGATCTCGCACTGCAGGTCGTAGGGGGTGGTCTGGCTGAACTCGACGACCTGCAGCCACGTAAAGGTCACGGTGTTCGCTACCGGATCCACGTCGAAGTGGGTGGTGCCAGCCGCCGCCGTGGAAGCCGGGTTCAGGTCTTGCCAACCGGGCATGAGTCGCGCGCCACCTGACAACATCAATGAGATGCTAGGGTTCGCGTTGCTGGCCGTCGCCGTGCCTTCGAGATCGAGCCAACCGTTCGACGACATCTGCACCATCATGGTCGATGCTTGGCCACCAAGGCCGTCGGGGTAGCTGAACGCGGTTGCCAGAGGCAACGGTGCAGACAAGGCGTCATCGCCGAGGCCGAGGTCGAGGGATAGTGGTGTCACGAACGTGTTGCTTCCAGCGGTCACCGTGTAACCGTTGCTGCCGTTCGGGGTCAGCAGGATGCTGTTCGGAGTGCCCACCGTGCCGGCGAGGTCGAACCCGCTGACTGAGTCGAAGCTCTCATAGAAGGTCGAACGTTCCGCGTAGCAACCTTCACCGTAGGTGTCCGTCGCACTGGGGATCGGGTCGTTGAAGCCCACGACGATGCCGGCTTCGAAGTTGGTAGAGGTCCACGCCGCTGCCTGGTCATCCGTCGTGTTGAATAGGCGGCTGCAGGGGGTGCCCGCGCCGAACTCATAGTCCGTCGTGCTTGCACCCGTGCCGCTGTACATGTTCGCCGGAACCTGAATGTCCAAGATCAGGTCATTGCCCAGCGATGGGTCGTAGACGATCGGGGTGGTCAAGACCACGTTCACAAAGAACGCGTTCGGCAGAGTTGGGCTGGTGATCGCCTCAAAGTTGATCGTGCCGGCAAACGCCGCGGCCGGTTTCACGCCGCCTTGGTAGTTGGCATCAAACATGCTGCCCGGATCGGGCGTTAAGTGATCGACCTGCGCTTCGCCCAGCGTGATCGTGACTCCGCCGGTGCTACCGGCGACGCCCGTGGCGTTGCCGTTCTTGCGGAAGTGCAGCGAGTTGATCGTGTAGGGGCCAGTGATGCCTTGCGCGGTGAAGGCCGAAGAGTCGTAGATGTACTGAATCCGGATCGCGTTGTTCGAGCGGTTCCAGGGGAAGCTCGTCGACGAGTTTCCTTCTTCGATGATGTTGACGTCCGGGACGATGCCAGGCTGCTGTGCGGAGAGAGCCGAGGTGACCAGCGCCAGGGTGCCGGCTGTGATGATTCGATTCATGGCAGTTGCTGAGAGTGGAGAGTGGAGAGTGGAGAGTGGAAGTTCGAAGCGGACTGCGTCGAACGCAAGGGGCGTACTTTCCAGATCATCTGGTTCGTGGGCAAGGCCCTCGCGGCAGCGCGTGCGTGTCGAGAGTTCACAAGTTTGACGCATCGAACAATTCCTTCCGGTGGGACGAATCGGCCGCTGTGGGGGGGCACGGGGCCATGAACGTGCGTGAGCGAAGCGCACAGACTCACGCCGCGAGCGATCTGCGTAGGCGGGCCGCCGGGTGCGTCATCACTTCACGTCGAGTTAGCCGTCTCTGGTGTGATCCGATGCGCGCGGCTCGTACGCTGGATGAACCATGCACCCTTCCTCACGCCGTCAGTTCATTCGTACTTCCGCAATCGCGAGCGCAGGCTTGGCGTTGACTCCCGACGCCGCGTTCGCAGCGCGCCCGCGTCGAACCGGGCTAGCGACAGACCTCAGAGTCTTGTCTATCGGCGTGGTGGGCACCATCGGTGGGCACGACCGCAAGCAAGTGGATTCCCACAAGCAGGCGACGATCGTCGGGCTGTGCGACGTGGACTCGAAGCAGCTCGCGAAGGCGGCTGAAGATCATCCCGACGCATTCCAGTGCCGGGACTATCGCGAAGCGTTTGCGAAGCACGCGGACAAGTTCGACGCGGTGATCGTCGCGACTCCCGACCACAGCCACGCCAACATCATGTTGACGGCGTTCGCCCACGACAAACACGTCTATGGGCAGAAGCCTTTGGTTCAGCAGCTCGAAGAGTTGGTGTTGATGGAACGCGGGATTGCCGCGAAGCCTGATCTGGTGACGCAGCTTGGCAACCAGCGGATGGTCTACCCGGGACGGCGGGCGTTCGTCGAGATCTTGCGGTCAGGGCAGTTGGGCAAGGCGATCGAAGCCCACGTGTGGGTGGGCTCGCCCAACTCGGGACGCTACTTCAACTTTGAGCGTGACCTACACGAGCCAACGCCTGCGCCGGACCACCTGGATTGGGACCTGTGGCTCGGTCCCGCAGCGGACGCGCCCTTCCGCAAGGACCTCGCACCGGTGAAGTGGCGGTCGTGGTGGGAGTACGGCACGAATGGTCTGGGTGACTGGGGTTGCCACGTCCTGGACGTGATTCTCTACAGCTACGACGAGCTGGACTCGCCGGTCGCGGTGCAAACTCACACGCCGGAAGCTCCCGGCGAACACTTCCACGCGCATCCTTGCCGCTCAACGATCACGTATGCGGTCGACTCGGAGAACTTCGCCCGCACCGCATTCCCGATCCATTACAGCGACTGCAATCAAGCACCGTCCCGTGCCGCACTGGGTTTGCCCGCCGGCCCGTGGCCAGAAGCCAACATGACTGTGGTGGTCTGCGAGGGCGGTGTGCTCACGGTGACGGCTGGCGGGAAGTGCGAGGTCTGGCGTGACGGCAAGGCGACCGATGGTTTGGAAATGCCTTCCCTGCCGGAGTTCCCAAAGTTGAACCACTGGCACGCCTGGGTCGACAACTGCCTAGGCGTTGAGACCGAGCTGCGCACGCCGTTTTCGCAGGCTGTGCGCATCACGGAGCCAGCATTGCTCGCTGTGAAAGCGACGCGATTCCCGGGCGTTGAGCTGCGCTGGGACAAGGCGGCGCTTGAGTTCACCGACCACGAAGAAGCAACTAAGATGCTCGTGCGGCGCGACTACCGCGAGGGGTTCGCGCCACCGAGCTTGGGGTGATCAATCGAGCACTGAGATTGATTGAATGGATTCTTGCATTGGTGAATGCGACCCAGCGCAAGTGGCTGATCCCATCGACGGACGTCACGACTCACCGGCGGTAGCATGCTCGGACTCTCGCTCTGAGGGATTCATCACCTTGCGTTCGAAACTCCACGCCATGAATCGACTTCAACACGCTGCCTACTCACTCACCCTCGCGGCTGTCGCCGCAGCCCCGAACCTCGCTGCTCAAACCGTGACCCAGAGCTGGGCATTCGGCGGGACGTTCCTGGGGGGAGTCGCTTACGACTACTACAGCAACACGATTTGGACGATCGACTCGTCTCGCGATGAAATCTCCCAGTACACCCGCGGCGGCACGTTGATCCAGACGTTCCCCGCGCCGCTCATGCAGGTGGTCGGCGGATTCGTGCACCCCAACACCGGCAACCTTTGGGTCGTCGACGAAACGGAGATGGTCTTCGAGTTCACTCGCACGGGAGTCGCGACGGGCGTGCAGTGGTCCACAGCGCCGTCCATCACCGACGCTTCGGCGATCACGCACGACCCCGACAGCGACACGATCTACGTGTCCAACGACAGCGGCAACGTCATTGGCGAGTTCGACCTCTCGGGCGCGTCGATCCGCAGGTTCAACGTTTCAGGTGCAGGGAGTGTTGACGCGGATGGACTGGTCTACAACCCGCTCACGCAGACGTTTTACCTCGGCGAAGACACGGGCGATCAAATCATCGAAGTGAATCGACTTGGGGGGCTGGTTGCGACTTTTGCACTTGGTGGGCTTGGAATCAGTCCTGAAGGACTCAGTGTCGACACGCGGACGGGTTCGCTGTTCATCGGGAGTACCGTGGGTAACACGTTGTTCGAGGTCGCTGGGATCGTGCCCGCGTGCGTGGGGTCGGTCACAGAATACGGCCAAGGTTGTCCCGACTCGGGTGGGACCGTGCCGTTCGCATCCGCGTCTGGATGCCCAGTCCGAGGGCGCTCCATCTCGTTTGGCTGTCGTTACTCGCCAACGATTACAGCGCCACTGGGCTTCGTGATCCTGGACTTCACACGTGGCAACGCCAATCTTGGCCCGTTCAGAGCTCCCGCGTGCACCGCGCTTACGCCGTTGTTCAACGGGGCCGTGGCGCCGCTGTCCATCGTCAATGGCGAAGTGGGATTCACGGTGACGTGGCCCATGGCTCCGGGCAATTCGGTCAACATGCAGTTCGGGATCTTTCCGGACTTCGGCGCGGGCTCGGGTGGTTCGCTGCCGCTTGCGCTGAGCAACGGCGTTGAAGTGCAGGGCTGAGTCCGCGCGGTGCGCTTTGT
>CBESZZ010000005.1:0-23610 GCA_965534055.1 uncultured bacterium
GCCGCTGCGATGCACGCCGTGGAGCGCGGCCTGCTTGAGGAGGGATCTCTTGTGCTGATCAACCTGTCAGGGCGCGGCGACAAGGACATGGATTCGTGGCGCAAGCTGCAGGGAGACGACCAATGACCAGCCAGTGCCTGCAGCAGCTGCTCGCCGCTCGCGAAGCTCGCTTCGCGAGCCCGTTCTTGATGCTCGGAGATCCCACGCCAGAACTCTCGGTCGCGCTGGCTAAGGCCGCGTTCGGCGCCGGCGCGCGCATGCTGGAAGTCGGTTTCCCCTACAGCGACCCATGCGCCGACGGACCAGCGATTCAAGCGTCCTGCGCGCGCGCGTTCGCCGGCGGCACTTCAACCGACGGAGCGCTGAAGATCCTCGCGCGCATCGCGAACGAGTGCCCCGGCATGGCGTTGAACCTGCTGGTGTACGGCAATCTCGTGCACGCCCGCGGCTACGACGCCTTCTGCGGCGCGGTCGCCGATGCCGGCGCCTCGTCCTTGCTGGTTCCTGACATCCCTTGGGACGAAGGAGCATCGCTGCTCGCTGCTTGCAAGACGCACAGCCTCGACACCGTGCAGCTCGCCGCACCGGTGACCACACCCGAGCGACTGCAACAACTCGACGCGGCGACGACCGGGTTCCTGTACCTGGCCGGCCTGCAGGGGGTCACCGGCAGTGACGCGACTGCCGAGGCCAACCGCACCGAGTCGGTGGCGCGCGTCGTGAACGCAGTGCGTGCACCGGTGTGCTTGGGTTTTGGCCTAAGCGCGCCGTCGCACCTCACAGAGGCGTTCGCCGGGGGCGCACAGATTGCCGTCGTCGGCAGCCATCTTGCGCGCGCGATCGGCAGCGCATTCGAGACCAACCCAGATTCCACCGTCGACGCGTTCGTCGACTCCCTCAGTCCATTGCTTGTTCAGCAAGCCTGCCGGCACACCGCCTACCAATCCACAAAGAGAGACTCAAAATGCTAGTCATCATGCGCAACAACAGCACCGTCGAGCAATGCGCCGCGGTGGAAGACGCCATCCGTGCAAAGGGCTACGAGCCCTTGCCAGTCCCCGGTGAGAACCGCACGGCCATCTGCGTCACGGGCAACAAAGGCGCGGTCGAAGCCGGCGCCTTCATGCGCTTGCCCGGCGTGCTGGAATGCATCTCGGTCACGCGCCCCTACAAGCTCGTGTCCCGCGAAGTGCGCGACGAGCCCACCATCGTCAAGATCGGCGACGTCGCCATTGGCGGCGACGACCCGGTGCTCATCGCCGGCCCGTGCTCCGTCGAAACCCAAGCGCGCACCCTCGCCATTGCCCAGGGCGTGAAGGCATCAGGCGCCCAGGTTTTCCGCGCCGGCGCCTTCAAGCCACGCACCAATCCCTACTCGTTCCAGGGCTTGGGCCGCGAGGCGCTCCACACCCTGAAGATGGTCCGCGAAGAAACCGGCCTCCCCATCGTCTCCGAGGTCCTCGACTCCGAGTCCGCCGAGATGATGGGCGAGTTCGTCGATGCGCTGCAGGTCGGAACGCGCAACATGCAGAACTTCTCACTGCTCAAGAAGCTTTCCACCATGCGCATTCCCGTGCTGCTCAAGCGCGGCATGTCCGCCACCTTCCAAGAGTGGATGATGGCAGCTGAGTATCTGCTCGCCGCAGGCAACGACCAGGTCATCCTCTGCGAGCGCGGCATTCGTGGCTTCGACCGGCACTCCCGCAACACCCTCGACCTCAACATCGTCCCCCTCGTCCGCTCCTCATCCCACCTGCCAATCATCGTCGACCCCAGCCACGGCGTCGGCGACCGTGACCGCGTCCGGGCGATGGCCCGCGCGTCGATGGCATGCGGTGCGCACGGCCTGATGATCGAGAGCCACACCGACCCGGCATCGAGCTACACCGATGCGGACCAGACGGTGAGCGTCGAGACTCTCGATGGGATTCACCGGGACATGAACGCGCTGTCGAAGCTCGAAGCCATCTGAGCGGTTCGATCCGGGCCGCGCTTCGTGCCACTCACGATCACTCGCTCGGAATCTCATCGGCCAGCGCTTCGGCCACGAGGTCATCGTGAAACTCTGAGCATTCAAAGCCAATGTTGGTTGACGGCCGGCTTGCGCGATCGAGGAGGGGAGGTGGAGAGGGGTCATGGGTTCCAACTCGGAGGCCCCGCAAACGCGGGGTTCCCATAGCTAGACCCGCAAGATGGCGATGCCACGGTGCCGGGGCGGCCGCTGCGAGTCTCTCTTGGATGTAGGGCGGGTCGCGGATTGGTAGAAGGTAGTCTTATGCGGAGGCTCCGTTCGCTCCGCGAGCCGCACCGCTTCATGACCGGCCCAGATTCCACATCCAACCACAGAGACCCCCGTGATCATTTCACCGGTCTCATCGCCGCATCACGCGATCGGACGCTGCGGCTACACCTCCGCGATGGGGAGGCACTCTGCCTGCGCAAGGTGTTTGAGACGGGCGGTGCTTCGGCAGCGGAGCACGAAGCCGAATTGCTGCGACGCTTGGCTCACGCCGGGTTCCCGCGGGTGCTCGACGCCACCACCGATGAAGCCAGCGGGCGACCCTGCTTGGAACTGGAGTGGCTCGACGCTCTCGACCTTGAGAACGACGTCGCGCAGCACGGTCCGCTCACACCACAGCAAACTGCTGGACTGGGTGCCGCACTAGCCGCTCGATTGGGTGCTTTGCACGGCGCAGAGTCGACAGGTGCGAAGCCCGCCATGCACGGCGACATCAAGCCGGCGAACCTGGTGGGTTTGGGGATGCGCGATGACTCTGAAGTAACCGACGGACGTTTGCTCGATGCCGAACACGCGTTGCTTCTCGCCGAGGCTCGCGAGCGGCAGGGATTCACCGGCGGAACCCATGGCTATGCGCCGCCCGAAGCGCTGCAAGGTGCTGCACCTCATCCCGGGTTCGACGTGTTCGGCCTGGGCGCTACGCTCGTCTTCGCGCTCACCGGCCGGCCGCCAAGCGATCGGGCCAGACATCGCGCAAGACATCGCACGGCTCCCACCGAGCATCCTGCTCCACCAATCCCCGCGCGCATTGCGAAGCGACTGGGCGGCATCAGCGACGCGCTCCTCGAAGCGATCCTCGCATGCCTCGACCCGCAACCCGAGAAGCGACCGAGCGCAACCAACATCGCCTCCCGGCCTCGCGAGATCGCCGCGGCGGAAGTCTCGCCCCTAGACCAGGCTTGGAGCGCGCTGCATCGCGGCGCGTGGGAAGAAGCGGAAGCACTGACGAAGTCCGCCGACGGCGAACCGGCTGACGCAGAGCGCACCGAATGGCTCATCCGCCGCGCCCGCCGCGTGCATCGCATTCATCAGCGCTGGCCGAACGTGCAGACATGGCTCGCGCACACGGTGGAACCCACGCGGTTCACAGACCATGACTCCGCGACTGACGCACCATGTCCTGTCGAGCACGCAAGACTCGTCACGCACCGCGAGCAGCTGCACGGAACCCAAGCCTGGCTGCGACGGTTCCCTAGCGATCCCGAAGCCCGCGAACTTCGTGCAGAGCTTCGCGATGCCGCAGTTTCACTACTGATGAACGCACCCGAGGCCGCGAGCCTCGCCCGCGCCGCCACCGAGTTCACCGAAGCCAGCAACCTGCTGCACCAAGCGCTCGCGCTGCGCGAAACGTGCGGTGAAAGTCCAGGCACGTTCCCTGCGCGAAGGCACCTCGCGCTGCAGCACGCCGCACCACACGGCGAAGCCACGCAATCTGTGCATCCTGTCTTGCGAGACGGACAACGAACACTTCGGTCCGCGCTTGAGGCCACGGCCCTCGAAGCGGCGGAATTCAACGCGCGCCTTGCGGAGCTCCAGGCGGCGGAATGCGCGTTCGACCGACCGGCCGCGCAGCGAGCCATCGCGTCGCTGGCAGAGAATCATGGTGGCGCGGTGCACGCGGTCGCCAAGCTTCGGGACCGCGAGCATCGGTTCCGCTACGCGCTCGAACGCTTCAGCGCGTCGCGCGAAACCCTGAACGCATTGCGCTCGCTGCCCGAGTTCGACAAAAAGGCGACTCCCACCGAGGCGCTGAACAAGTTCTTGGAACGCGCCGCCGTGGCCACCAAGAGTCGCCGTGCTCGCGAAGACATGAACGCTCATCCGCGCAGCCCGGCGGGCCTACGCACGCTGGCCCAAGAGATCGAAGAGTTCGTCACCGAGTTCCCGCACCTGCAGGGCATGGCCACGGAACCCAAGCGTCAGTGCGATGCGTTGCTGGACTTCACGAGCGAGATCGCCTGGACCGTGCTGGGTGAAGCGCAGGGCATGCTCGACGTACATCCAGTCCCACTGCGCCCCTTGAACACGGCCATTCATCGACTGGACACGTTCGTGCACGGCGAGCTGCTCGGCGACAACAACGGGCCGGGCCGATCGCGCTCAGCGTTCTTCGATGCACTGGAAAGCGCGCGTCGCCGCGTAGACCAAGCTCGCGCCACGCGAGACCGCATCGCCCATGGCGCCCAGGAAGCGATGGCGCGCGGCCATTGGACGACGGCGCTCTACGACATGCAGCGTGCCGTCGAGCAGTCCCCGCAAGACGACGACGCGAGCGTGCAGCTGGTCGAAGAGCTGGAGCAGGCGCGCGAGAAGAAAGAGCGATTGGAACAGGCAAAGCTCGACAACGTGCGGCTGGCCAGCCAGATCGCGCAGCTCGACGCGGACCCAAACCACGACCGCGAGCAACTAAGGCAGATGCTGGACGAGCGCGCCGACGTGCTCGAACTCATGGTGCGACTGCTTCCAGCTGGAAGCGTGCAGCGGTTCCGCGACGACCTCGCGGGAGTGCGTCGACGCATCATCGAAGACCGCGTCGCGGCAACGGAAGCCGCCATGGCCCGCGCCGGCGAGGACCTGGGGAAGCAACGCGACCTAGTGGACGACCTGCTGTTGGTATTGACCACCACGGACGCGGACCAGGAGAACGACCGCCGCACGGCCGTAAGCACGTGGCGCAACAAACGAGAGCACCTGAACATGCTCCTGGAAGCCCGAACACAGAAACTGGCGGAGCAGGTCAAGCGCGCGCGCCGCAACCGCGCTCTCGGCGCGACGGCCACGTTCGTGGTGTTGGGATCACTCTTGGCCTGGTTCGTTTCGAGCCGTAGCCCCGTGGTTGCCTCCGGAGACGGTTCATCCGGCGGCTCGCCGTCAGCCGCTTCAGCCGCAGACTTCGAAGTTCGAACGCCGGGTCCCGGTACAGGCGAGGCGCGAAGCTTCCGCTTCGATGCGGCCGTCATCGAAGCCCGCGAGGCCAACGCATGGGCTGCACTTCCCGAAGCAACCCGCGGCATCGATGCGCTGCTACTGGCTCGTGAAGCGCTCAGCAACACGACGTCTCTACAAGCAGACTCGGCGAACTCTGCGTGGGACAGTCTCCTTGCCGCAGTCACGCCTGGTCTTCAGTCAGACCGTGCACCCGCCGAGCATGCTTGGTCACGGGCGGCGCTGCGGCTTGGAGCACTGCGGGCTGCCGAAGCGACCGTCGCGGAAACCACGCGATGGAACGCGCTGCGCGAACGGTTCGAAGCGGCCCCGCGCGCGGCAGGGCTCAGTGACTTGGTGCTTGCGATGCGCGGGCCGGACTGACGAATCGACCCAGCTAGCGCGAACCGACTTTCACGCGCAGCTTCTTCTGTTCCAAACCGCGGATCACGATCACATCCACGGTCTCGCCAATCGTGAGGTTGGACAACGCGGTCATGTAGGACTGGATGTCCACGACCTCTTGACCATCGAGCTCGATGATGGTGTCGCCGCCTTCGACACCCGCGGCCTCTGCGTGACCGCCCATGGTGACCATCTCCACGCCCAAGCCATCGCCTTCGCTTTCATAGGCGGGCATCAGGCCGAGTGCCGGACGGCCGTCGTCGGGGTTACCGACTTGCCGCGTTCCCGGCTTCGAGGCTGCGGACGCGTGCTCACTCGGCGCAGACCCCGTGGAGGGCATCGACGCGGCCTTCGATGCAGGCTGCGAGGGAGCTCCCCCGCCCTCGCCGTGTTCGTCGGGCATTTCCGCGTGCGACGAGGCTTCCGAATGCGGCGAGGCTTCCGTGGCTTCTCCGATCGCCTGACCCCCGGCCACTGCGCCGGCCTCCGTCGCATCGACCGCCTCCTCCGATGCTTCGTCCGAACCCGGTTGCTCGGGCACGTAGAGCATCCATTCGGTCACTTCGAGGTTCGAAGGCTCGGAAACAACGCGCGTCGGCCGCGACAAGACCACGCCACCCTTGGCGCGCGTGTCCATCGTGAGGATCCCGATCTCGAGCTTCGGATCCCGATCAAGAAGTTTTGCCACGGTGCCAAGACCTTTCGCCGAGTGGAAGGCGCCGCAGACGTGCACCACGAGTGGCGGCGAAGATGAAACGCGTGGCGCCATCAATCGAGCGGCCAAGATCGATTCGGCCATCGTGTCGTCCCACGCCGACTGCGCACGGAAATAGGTCCGCAACTCGTCCTCAGACATCGTTGCACCAGCCTCCTGGCCATGCTTCCGCATCGTCTCGCAGAACGCGTCCCAGTAAGCACCCTCGCGAATGAGCACTTGGTCTGGTGCGTGAGCTTCGTTCTCCAGCACATCCAGGCCTTCGGTACGCACGCGCTTCGCCAGAGTTCTCGGCAAGTTGGCGGCCACCACCGGCACGCTGTGCGCCTTGGCCCACTCGATGAACGGTCGGTAGTGCGGCTCGTAGTTGGCCCAAACATTCGCTGCTTCGAGAAACTCCGCTTCAGTCGTGCGCCCGGCGAGATAGTCATCCAACGCAGGTTGCTCGTCGCGTTCGAACATCTCCATCGACAGCACGATGTCGGACCGGCGTGCTTCGAGCGCGCGCACCAACCGGTGATGCACTGCGTGCCCGGCGTCGTTATCGTGAAGCTCGCCGAGGAACACCACGTCACGGGTTGCCAGCGAATCCGCGACGCGGTCTACGGTCGCATTGTCCAATGTGCGAGGACCACTCGCGCAGGAAGCGGCTATCAAGCAGGACACAGCCGCAGCTGAGACGAGGGTCGAGGGGAGCGGGCTCATGGCGGCATGAAACCGACCGAACCCGATGAAGGCCAGCCCCGACCGGATCTGCGGCCAATCCATGACGTCTTCAAGACAGCCTCGCCCCGACAAAAAGCCCAGCCCCTTGAGAACTTTGGGCCATCCTCCGACGCTCGCGCCATGCAGATCGCCACCTGGAACGTGAACTCCATCCGCGCCCGCTTGGTCCAAGTGAAGGAGTGGTTGGCGCGAGAGAGCCCCGACGTCTTGTGCCTCCAGGAGACCAAGGTCGCGGACGATGCGTTCCCGCTCGAGCCCCTCGAAGACGAGGGCTACAACGTCACGATTTTCGGCCAGAAGGCGTACAACGGCGTGGCGATTCTCTCAAAGACACCGATCGAGGAGGTCATCACCGGCTTCCCCGACGACAAGCCCACCGACCAAAAGCGCGTCATCGGCTGCATCGTCGAAGGCGTGATGTTGCTCAATCTGTACGTCGTGAACGGTCAAGAAGTTGGCTCGGAGAAATACGCCTTCAAACTCGAATGGCTAAAAAAGGTCCGGGCTCTCCTCGATGAGCACTTCGTGCCATCCGAGAAGGTGGTCGTGACGGGTGACTTCAACATCACCTTCGACGATCGCGACGTCTACGACCCGGAAGGGTGGCGCGACAAGATCCTCTGCTCCAAGCCCGAGCGCGACGCGTTGCGGCACATCATGGATTTCGGGTTGCACGACGCCTACCGGAAGTTCCATGAGGAAGGGGCGCACTACACCTGGTGGCACTATCGCGCGGGCGGCTTCCCCAAGAACCATGGCCTGCGCATCGACCACTTCTTGATGTCTGATGCGGCGCTTGAGGCCTGCACCGAAGTGGTCATCCACAGAGATGTCCGCGGCCAAAAGGGAGCCAGTGATCACGCGCCAGTCGTGGCGAAGCTCGACCTAGCGACACCCGGCGCGTGACCTTGGCGGAGCCGGTGCGGAGGCGCTCTGGTGGCTAGGACAGACGAGTCAGTTTCGCGTGGCGCTCGGCGTGCACCCGTCTTCGACGACGTGAGTCACTTCACCGGTTCGGTGACTTTTTGCAACTCTGTGCGCTGGACGGCGCCCTTCGTGGAGTCTTCGGCTCCGGCGGAGCCCTCTTCACGGGAGACTTCGACTTCTTGAACCATCGACTCATCGCCAAAGAGAGTGAGTCCGTAGGTGCCGTCCGCGAGGTTTGCGAACACCGCGGCTTGGTCTTCGCCGATGCGGGCGTAGTCGAGGAAGGTCTCGCCAACCTTGATGATGACGATTCCCTCGGTGATCGGCTGGGATTCTGCGTCTTTGGCGACGACGTGCAGGACGGTGCCGCGGCGGAGCACGATCGGAAAGGCCTTGCCGCTGAGAACGTCACGGGGGAGGCGAAGATCGACCGTTGAAGGCGCGTAGCCGTTGCTCATTGCGACCACGCGGCGGTTGCGGCCGCTGACGCCTGAGATTTCGAAGGTGCCATCGCCGCCGCTACGGACCATGCTGCCCGGCACACTGGCAAGCTGTTGCCAGTCGACAGTCCGACCCAAGTAGACGTCGGCGCCGGCAATCGGTTCACCGGCTTCGTCGACCACACGGCCCTGCACGGTGCTGCCGGGTTCCATGACGACGGTGTCCAACTCCAAAAGTCCGCCGACTTCAACGGTGACTTCGCGCACGATGGAGGCGAAGTCTGGATGCGTGATGGCCAACCGGCTGGTGCCCGCGGGAAGTAGCACTTCGACGTTGCCGCCGTGGCTCGCCGGGACCCAAAGGCTCTCCGTGTAGCCCCGTCGAACTTCGCGCACCGGCTGACCATCTTCGGTCATCGGCAGGACGCGAAGCAACGCACCGTCCAAGGCGCGATTCTGCGGCAACCCGAGCAGACGCATCCGTAGCGTCCCTTGAGGCGGAGTGGCCAGTTGCGCGTCCACGGTCTCTTGCTCGGCGCCGACATCTATCGTGACGGAGCTGGTGAGGTCCGGCGAGTAAACCGTGAGCTGCGTGGGGCCTTCAGGAACCTCGAACTCGAAGCGACCATCCATGCCGCTGTATGCGATCGCCGAACCCGAACCAACCGTGATCGCCGCCTGCTTCACGGGTTGACCACCGCCGCCACTCACGATGCCTTCGATACGCCGACCGGCGGGGAACGTCAGGTTGACGCCTCGCACGGTCGTGCCGGACTTCAGGTTCACGACGTCCGGAGCCAGCGCGATCGGCAACGACGAAAAGCGCGCTTTCACCGCACACGGACCCGGCGCCAAGCCATGGAGCGAGTAGCGACCATCGGCACCGGTGACGCCGATGCGCGATGCAGACTGGCGGCTGACGTAAACCGTCGCACCTTCCACGGGTCGCCCACCCCGAGTCACCTGTCCATGAATACTGCCCGGTGCGTCCAGCACCACGGTGGGCATTTCGATCTCTTCGCCCGGTGGCGGGACCCGCGTCGGCACCGAGGCCGAGGCGAAGCCGCGCGCATCTACCAGGAGTTCGAGCTGGGTCGCCGGCAGCCCGGTGATGTCAAAGCGACCCGCGCGGTCGGTGACTCCGACCACCTTGGGCGGCATAGGCAGCTTGCCGTGGAATGCGGCGAGGCGAATCGATGCCCCTAAGATCGGCTGCCCCTCGCTGCCCTGCACGGTGCCGCGGATTCGCGTCGGTGGTTCGACCTCCAACTTCCAGTCGGTTTCGCCACCATCGACAACCAGCACCTGCAGATCGCTAGCCGTCGACCGCCCGAACGACAGAATGCCACCCGTTACCGACAGGCGCGCCGGCCCCGACGAGAACGGCAGCGGGAACTCGAACGTTCCATCCTCTGCCACCACGCAGCGGCCCTGCTGCGCCAGAGTGGTTTCGAGCAACAGCGAAACCTCTTCACCGCGCGCGTTGGTTGCCGTCCAAAGTTCGCCGAAAGCTTCACCCGTGAGCTGCCCCGACACAATGGAGCGCGGGGTTAACTCGAAGCCAACCGGCTCGGGGTTCTCTCCCACTTTAGAGAAGAGCGCGATGTGACGCACGGCAGTCGAGAAGTCTTGGTGCTGCACATGGATACGCACACTGCCTCGGCCCAACCCGGGGATGGAGAACTCTCCGCCACGGGTCGTACGGCCACGAACCGGAACGTGTAGCCCCCAGTTCCACACGTTGGGGTAGATCAAGACATCAGCGTTTTCGACGGCGATTCCGGTCTCCGCAGACAGGATCGTGCCCTCAACAGTCAACCCTGGATCGACGACCTCCATCCGCAGGTTTTGCTTCGCGCCCACGGTGACCTGGTTGCGCACGGCAGGCTCAAAGAAACCGAAGCGAGCGACCACGCGCACCGTCCCCGGCGGAACGCGAGGAAACACGAACTCGCCATTGGTAGTAGTCGTCGCGATCATCGCAGGCCACAGCTGGTTGATCGAAGGCTCCAGGGTTACTTCGCAACCGCGCGGCTGGCGGTTCTCTCGTGCCAGCACCACCGAACCACGAACTTCGAAGCCCGGGGTCATTTCCAGCGCCATGTCCGACTGCTGTGGGTGGACGTTCTCTTCAAGCGCTGCATGCCCGGAAAACCGCACACGGACGAACAGGTCGAGCGTGGTCACCGGAACCCTGAACTCAAACCGACCCTCCGAGTTGGTGTCGGTCTCCGCGATGAATTTGCGCGATTGCAGCGGCCAAGGCGCCAGCCGGCGGAACAGCTCGACGTTCGCCCCAATGGCACTTGCCCCCGACGAGGTGTAGACGGTTCCGCGGATGGGATTCTCGATCGCCGGCTCCGCCTTCGGCATCTCCGGAATTCCAGGGATCGACTGGGAACCGACCACGTCCGCCAACCGCTCGCTCAACGGCACGTCTCGCGCCAGAACGCTAGGTTCAACGGGCGGATTCTGCGCGGCGCCGTCGGCGTCGGAACCCTCATCGGCGCTCAGATCCTGCGCCCCAGTCTCTGCGGCCTGGCCGGCATCCGAAGACGCGGGGCCGCAGCCGCCGATGCCCACGAACCCCAGAATCGAAAAGAACGCCATCGCGGCGCGAACACAGAGAGATCGGTTGGCCACCATCAGAACGCTTCCTCTAAAGCTTGAACCAAGTCCTCGTAGTCGACTTCGCGATCCAAGGTTTCCTCCATGGGCGAATCCAACGGACCGTCGATCCGCCGGCAAAGCTCCAACAGCTCCCGCTGACAGACCTTGGGAACGGCGCTCATGCTCAGCGCGAGCGTCGCATCGGTGAGTGCATCGGCACACCGCCCTTCCGCAAGCTGCACAGCGAAACGACTGATGTATGCCTCGGGGTTGTCGGGTTCGGAACGAACCCACGCGTCGGCATGCCCCAGACTGTTCTCCAAACCGTCGCGGCCGTACGCGACGAGCTGCGTGTGCACCAACGCAAGCAGTGAGGACGCGCCGGCCAGCCCGCTGTTCGCGGCACAGAACTCCTGCAGTCTCGGCACCACCCGCTCGAGCATTGCAGGTGGTGGCGCAATGCGCAGGAAGTGACGCCAACCCTTGAGCTGGAGCGCAGGCTCCAGTGGAGACCCCGAAGCGTTGGTCGCGGTTTCCAAACTCTCTGGATTGCGGAGCAGTTGGAAAACGAACCACCAGGCGGAGATCGCTGAACCGGGTCGCACGGCGTCGACCAGCATTGGCTGCACCAAGGCGCAGTAGGTTTGCACGACGGACTTATCCATCGTGTTCTTCGCAAACTGCGCGAGCACATAGAAACGCGCTTCGAAGCCATGGAACGGCTGCACGACATCGGGGCCACGCTTGACGAGTTCCCGAGACAGCTTGTCCAACTTCGCGCGTTGTGCATACGGGATGTCGAACATCATCATATTCGACGCACCGATCTTCGACACGCTCGCAGCGGATCGAAGCAGTCCGGCAACGACACGCCGACCGGGTTCGCCATGGGCATCCGCCAGCTCCTTCAATTTCGCGAGCGCAGCGACCACCTGCCCGGGGTCAGTCGTCGTCACCGCGTCGAGTAGCGTCACCAAGACACGAGGATACCAAGCGCCAGGCCGCAGGAACGTCGCCAGCACCAGATCCATTCGGGCCGCTTCAGGATGCGCGCAGGCTCCCGTGAGCCGTGCCACGGCGCGCGCAAGATGCTCTCGATACAGCCCAATTTGGGCGGGGTAGTCCGCGGAGAAGCGTTGGCGATTGCGGGCTTCGAGGCTGCTTGTCAGCAGTTCTTCGGCGACGTAGCCGGTGCCCGAAACCAAGAGCTCGGACACTGTCGCATTGATTTTCGAGTCCAGCTTCTGGCGAATGCGCTGGGGCATCGGTGCTTCTTCAACCGGCAGCGTGGCCTCGGCTTCCGCCAGCAAGTCGCGCATGTCGCCGACGTTCTCGACGGTTGAGCCCCCCGGCGCAGGAACGCCCGCGAGGGTTGAGAACAGGTTGGTTGGCCCAACCAGCGCGCCAGGCGATTCGCCGAACTGCTGCATCGCTTCGACGATGAGGTTCTGGTGCTTGGACTGCGCAGCCTCGCGCTTTTGGTCCAGCAGCCCCAACGTCAACGCCAGCGTGGCCAGGGTGAGCGCACAAACCGTGGCGACCGCGAAAGCCAGAGCGGGATTCTTCTTCATCATCCGCCAAAGCAACACAAATGGCGATTGCTTGCGCACCTTGACCGGATCGCCATCGGCGACTCGCTGCAAATCACGGCCGAGCTCGGCGCCGTCCTGGTAGCGATCCTCCGGCTCGCGGCAGAGCAGCTTCTGCACCACGGCGTCGAGGTCCTTCGGACACTTCGGCAACACCGTGCGGAGGCGCTTGCGGGTGCCGTAGAGCACGGATTGGAGCAGCGCTTCGGTGGTCTTGCCGTCCACGGGAAGCTCGCCGCTCACGACTTCGAAGAACGTCACGCCCAGCGCATAGAGATCGCTTGCAGGTCCGACTTCTTTGCCGAGCGCTTGCTCAGGCGCGGCGTAGTGCAGCGTGCCCAAGAACCCTTGACCGTGAGCGCTGAGCTGCACCGACTGATCGCCCAACACCTTGGACAAGCCGAAGTCCGCGAGCGACAGCGTGCCGTCGGGCTGCATCAGGATGTTGCCAGGCTTCACATCGCGATGCAGCAAGCGGCGACGATGCGCCAAACCCAACGCGTCAGCCACACCCGCGAAACGCTTCGCGGCGTCTCGCCACTCCAGCGCCGGCTCATTGCGACGCCTTGCGGCGGAGATGTGCTTGTCGAGACTTAGACCGTCGACTTTCTCCATGGCGAAGAACAGGTTGCCGCCCCGTTCGCCGTAGTCGTAGATCGGTACGATGTGCTGGTGGTGCAGCGATGCGGTTGCTCGCGCTTCCTTCCGAAACCGGGTGCGCATCGTCGGATCCGACGAATACACCGGCGACAACACCTTCAGCGCAACTTCACGCTCCAAAGACTGCTGGTAAGCGGCGTAGACCGTGCCCATCCCGCCCCGACCAAGGAGGCCGCGAATTTCGTAGTCACCCAAGACCTCGGGTAGGTCGGTGGATTCGCCGACGATTGAACCGACGAACTCCAGCGCATGAATCCGCCCTAGCAGATCCTCGGACTCATCGGTCGCTTCGTGCTGGAGCTTCTTGCGCAGCGCGCCGAGCGATTCTGTCC
The DNA here is from genome assembly GCA_965534055.1 of uncultured bacterium. Lineage (GTDB taxonomy): Bacteria > Planctomycetota > UBA1135 > UBA1135 > UBA2386 > CBESZZ01. The sequence continues at coordinate 13,629 of CBESZZ010000005.1, forward strand.
CGCTTGAGAGCACCTTCGCCATACGCGCATCGACTGCGGACGGCGGTGACTCATCCTCGAGGGGCTGGTCAGGTTGGTTGGGTTCTTCAGACACGAGGCGGGAGACGACGAATCGGGCTACAGCGGGCGAATGCGATCTTGAGCAATGGTAGGGCATGCCCACAGCAAGTGGACATCTACTGCCGGTGCGTCAGATCTTCAGTTCTTCCCGCAAGCGCTTCAGTGCACGGCTCAGCAGCAGGTTCACGGCGTTCTCCGAGCGATCCATCTTCTCGCCCACTTCACGGGCCGACATCCCTTCGATCTTGGTGGCGAGGATTACCTCGCGATGGCTGTCGGACAATCGGGTCAGAGCCTCCTCAAGCAGCACCAACCGGTCCTTGCGATCGGCGGCTGTCACCGGGCCGGACCGACGATCGGCCACGGGCATGTCCGTCTTCATGGCCCGTTCACGGCGTGGATCCCGAGCCGCGACGCCCACTTGGTCCCGCAAGATGCGCGCGATCTTGCGCCGCACGAGGGTGACCAACCACGCCTTCACGTAGGTCTCGTCCTCGAGGGTGTGCCAGGAGTTGATCGCCTCGATCGCCACGTCCTGAAGAATGTCCTCGGGATCCATGCGAGTGCGCAGATCCGGACCCATCCGCAAATAGATCATCGAGAGCAGACGTTCGCGGTGCTGCTCGAAGGCGACTTCTGGCGTGAGGGGCATGGGCGTGAGTACGAACGATCGAAGGCGAAGCGTCCGCGCGTGGGTGGATTCCACCCGAAGCCCGACCAGACCGCCAGCCGAGATGCGACTGGCAGCAGAATCAGAGCGGTTCGGGCAGGCGGCGAAGCTTCCCCGCAGCGTCCGTGCAGGCGAGCTTCGTGCTTCCCGTGGCGATCAATTCGTCTGTCCCAGCGAGACAAACTCGGTACCCAAGCGTTACCGAGACCCGCTGCCGGTCCACCACCGTGGTGTAAACGTCGAGCTCGTCGTCGTAGGTGACGGAACGGCGATAGCGGGCGTCCAAGGCCACCACGGCCAAAAACACGCCCTCTTCTTCCATCTGCCGATACGTCTTCCCTCGCTGACGAAGCCAGTCGGTCCGCCCGGCTTCGAACCAGTTCACGTAACTGCCATGGTGAGCCACGCCCATCCGATCGGTCTCGCAGTAGCGAACGCGCAGGGTGTGGGGCAACTCCGTCATGAGCCCACCGCCGTCGCATCGCGGCGATCGTCCTTCGCGGCCTTGGCAGCTTCCACGACGGCCTTGGCTCGACGCAGTGCGATCACTTCCGGCGGCACGTTGTCGCGAAGTGCCTCAGTCCGCAGCGCAGCGATCAAGTCGCCGATTTCACGAATCCGCTCGGGGGACGGCGCCTTGCCGGTCTGCTGCACGGTGGTTCCATGAATCAGCCCGCCTGCATTGATGGCGAAGTCCGGGACTACGAAGACCCCTTTGTCCCACAGTTTGGCCCCCACGCTCGCATCGCTGAGCACATTGTTGGCTGCGCCCGCGACCACATGGGCCCGCAGGGTGGCTACCGCCTTCTCGTTCAGCACGCCGCCGTACGCGCAGGGAGAAAACACATCGCAACCCTCCTCCATCACGTCCTCGGGATCCACGGGGCGGACCCCCAACTCTTCGACGGCCTTAGCCAGCCGCTTGGGATCCACGTCTGCCGCTTTGACCTTGGCGCCGGCCTCGACCAGCTTGCGAGCCAAGACGGAGCCGACCGCGCCCAAGCCTTGGATCAGCACGCAGACGTTCGACAGCGTGCGGTCGAGATGATCGCGCACCGCGCGTTCAATGCCCGCATACACGCCAAGCGCGGTCTGGGCGGCGATGTCGTGAAGATCCATCCCACCGCCCGCCTTGCTCGTTTCGCCCGGCCTGGGGTGCGCAACGAAGCGGGTCTCTTCGGCGAGCACGGCCAAGTCCGCGTCGCGAGTGCCCGCGTCGGGACCGGTGTAAAACATTCCGTTCAGCCGATTGACCGCGGTGCCCACCATGCGGAAGGCGCGCTCGCGGTCGAGCTCGGCGTTCTCCATCATCACAACTTTGCCACCACCAGCGTGGATCCCGGCCAGCGCACACTTCCAGGTCATGGCCTCGGCCAACCGGAGAGCATCCGTAGTCGCCGGGGTCAGGCCGGAGTAGTGCCGCGTGCGGATGCCGCCAACGGCCGGGCCGAGAACGGTCGAATGGATGGCCACAATCGCCATGGCGTTGGCCTGGCGATCGCGGAGGATCTCGACGATCTCGAAATCTCGGTCCTGCAACTGATTCTGCATGGGGGAAGGTCCTTACCATGAAGCCTGGGTCCGCCAACCTCGCGGTCCGACGATTTCTTTGCAAGATGGCGGCTCCGCCGACCATCCCATGGCCCCATCCGTTGGCGGATCTCATCATCCTTGCGAGGGAAGACGGGATCCACCCCGCCTACCGACCCCAGCCAGCCGCCACCATGCAATCCATTCTGCGCCTCTTCGCTGTTTTCGCCCTAATCGCCCTGGGCGCCTGCGGATCGAGCCCGACGCCGCTGACTAAGGATCCAGCCGTCGAGAGGGACTTCGCCAAGCGACGCGAAGATGCCGCGAAGCAAGAGGCCGAACGGCAGGAGTTCCGAGCGGTGCTGCTGCGCCTCGACACAGCGCTCTCCAACTATTCAGGTGAGATCGCAGAGCGGGGCAACCCGCGGGCCGACAAGCGCGCGACCAGCATGCGGTCCTTCCTGCGAAAGACCGTCGACAAGCACTTCGAGCCACTGCTGGCCGTGGCCAACGGGGCCGGCTCTCCCGGCGACCGGGCCGTCGCACTTGCTAGTCTGGGATTCGCAAGCGGCGACGATGCGCTGTCGGCGCTCGCGGCCGGAGCAGCGTGCCCTGATCCGTTCGTCGCCAATGCCGCGGTGTTCGGGATGGCCGAGAAGCGCGACCCCAAAACGCCGCCGAGAATCCTGACCGAGATCATCCGCGACGAAGCGCGCGAGACGAACTACCGCGTCCACGCGGCGTGGGCCTTGGAACGGGTGCAGCAGTCGCTGTACGACCCAGCCCCGGTGCTCGCGTTCTGGCGCGGCGAACTGGATCGGCCGATGGGCGACGTGCATGCAGGCATCCTGAAGAACGCCATTCGTGGCATCGGCCGTCGCCGCAACCAGGACGACACCGAGCGCATGGTGAAGTTCGCGTCACACCCAACACCCGCGGTGCGGTTCGCCTCCGCCATCGCGCTGGGTCGCATCCGTGACGACCGCGGTATCGAAGCGTTGCTCGCTCTCATTGGCCCCGGCGAAACCAACGACAACGTGCGGCTTGCGGCTCGCAAAGGCCTCCAGGCGATGGCCGGCGGCGACGACTTCGAATACGACGTGAAGCAGTGGATGCGCGCGCTGGATTACGATCCTGCGACCCGGGCCGGGCCGGCTCCTACAGAAGCAACGGGCAGCACAGCTTCCAGGCCGATGGCCGGCGACGGCACTTCGGACGGGAAGTAGCCCTTGGCAGGTGATCACCAGCGACAGCTCGCCGCGACGGCACTCGTCTGTGGATTGCTGAGTGCCTGCTCGGATGCAACGAACTCCGAGCGCATGGACTCGCTCTCGAACCCCACGGATTCGGAGCCGATCGCCGATCTTGCCGCGTCCGTGCGCTTCCAGCGCACACCCGACCAAAGTGGTCGAGAGCTGCTTGAGGCCGTGTTGGAAGCCTGCCATGGCCCGGTGCGTGGCACGATGGATCGAATCCATCTTCGCCTCGACCCTGCTGGCAAGCAGGTCCAGGCACACCAACCGATCCCCACAAACACCGAATCTCCCACGCCTGAAGAGACGGGCTCCGCGAGCGGGACCCCGGCGCTGCGCGTGTCCCTGTCGCTACCGACGTCGATTCGCTGCTCGTCGGAGAATCAGGGCATCACCCAGCTTCTGGACGGCAAGACCGGCTACGTGATTGGTGGCCGGGGCGAACCGCGCGCCCAGGGTGGCCCGACCGTGCGCCAAACGACTGCGACGGAAATGGCAGCCCTCATTCAGTTTCGCGATCTGTGCGGCCAGATGCTGCTACAGCCGTTGGAACTCGAGTGCGAAGCAGCCAACCACGCATTTGCACCAGACAACACCGCTGACCACGTGCGCTGGGAACGCGACGGCAAGACGTTCACGCTGGAACTTCAACCAGGTCGATTGCTGCCTCGGACACTGACCGGGCCAGCAGGAACCGTCGCATTCGAAACATGGATCTTCCCGGCCCAGACCGCGATGCCACAGCGGCTTCGACTCGACGATCGCGGCACATGGACGTTGCGAATCGAAACCGGGGACGTCGAGTTTCTCGGGGATGCTTTTGCGCCGGCTCAGGCATCGACCGATCCAAACGACACCGATCGAACGAAGCCCGATCGCACCAGAACCGGCACGATGTCCGGCGGCGAGGCGCGCCCGAGGCAGCCAACTCTGATCAAGGAACCCGCCCTGCGATGGCTCGTTTTGGACGATCCCGGCGACTGGCAAACCCGCCACGAACGGTACCTGGCAAACGGTCGCCAGCTGGGCAAGCAGCACCAGAAGCTGGCCGGCTACGTGATCTTCACCACGATCGAGAATCAGCCGGTTCTCGCCATTCCGTTCACCAGCCCTGGCGGCAGTCAATTCACCCCGAATGCTGACCAGCGGGTGGTCGAGCACCCCGCACAGTCAGTGTTGCTGGTGTTCCCCAAGGCCGGCCCACTGGACAAGGCACGGATTCAGGGCGAGCAGATGCTGCAGGAAGCGCTGAAGAGGCAGGGACGCATTGCCGCCGGATCAACCCGCGCGCAGCCCTACCTCCAGCTTCATGTGGGGGTTCCCGAGGCGACGGAGTTGGCCGATTGTGTGGTGCGCATGACTCTCCCGGTTCGACCAGAGTAAGACTGGGCACGAACCGCCCCGAACCGAGCACCCCATGAACCGTCGAATGAAGTCGCTCTGCCTGCGTCTCGTTACGCCTGTCGTTCTCTGCACTGGCTTGAGCTTCACAGCGCAAGAAGGCCACGCTCAGACTCCGCCTGCAACTGCGAGCGATTCCCCACAGCGCCAACCCATCGTGCGCGGCATCCACCTGTCGACCCACGGCAACGGCCGCGACTGGGGCTCGACCGTCATGGGTCCGACGTGCGAAGACGTCGCGACCGTGGGCGCGAATTGGATCGCCACCCACCCGTACGCCAGCATTCGTGAAGACGGCACGGTGGCGTGGCGCAAGTTCGACCCTGCAGACCCGCCGCAGGAATTGGTGAACCCGATCCGTGCGGCACATCGACACGGTCTTCGAATCTTGATCAAGCCGCACTTGGCCTACTGGGGAACGAAGTTCTCTTGGCGAGGCGAGATCGACTTTGGTAGTGACGAGGCGGCATGGGATCGTTTCTTCACCACCTACACGGCTTGGATCGAAGCGGTGGCCGAGGCGTGCGCCGAAGCCAACGGGTTTTGCATCGGCACCGAACTCGACAAGACCATCCACTACGAGTCGGAGTGGCGGCACATCACCGCGCGAGTGCGGGCCAAGACCAAAGCGCCGTTGACCTACGCGGCGAACTGGACCGACTTCGAACGGGTGAAGTTTTGGGACGTGCTCGATGTCGTCGGCGTGCAGGGTTACTTCCCACTCGCCGAAGTCGCGTCCGCGCCGACGGACAAGCTCCGGACCAGCTGGCGCGCACTGGCAGCTCGACTTGCGAAGTATGGCGACCGCGTCAACCGCGACGTGCTGTTCACCGAGCTGGGCTACAACCGCACGACCCTCGCCGCGATCGAACCTTGGGGCTACCGCACAGAGGGTGAGTCAGCCGAACCTTTCCAAGCGCAGTGCATGGAAATCGCGCTGGCAGCGATCGAAACCGAACCGCGCCTCGTGGGCAGCTTTCTTTGGAAGTGGTTTCCAGGGCCTAGCCCGGTGGGCCGCAACTTCCAACTGGCCACCCCGCGGATGCGGGAAGCCATTGGCACCGTCTGGCTGCCGAAGCAGGGCGGTTGACGCGGCGTGAGACTTCCGGGAAATGCCGGAACTGCGCACCGTGCGATGCACGGATAGCTGCGCTGCGCATCGGCCCAATCAGCCCTCCCGATTCCAACGCGCTGCACTACACTGCGGCGTCTCCGCCGGGCCAACCCGCGGATTTGCACACCCCCCTTGCCTGACACCTTCGAAACGGAACCGAAACCCGGCACCGCGGCCGCGCCAACCAACGCGCACACCGAGGCCGAGGACCTGCGGTCGGAGCGCCAACCACGCGCGTCGTGGAAGCGCCGCATCCTAGATGGATCGGTGCGTTGGATCGTGCGCCTGCTGCTGATCGCGATCCTCCTCACCGAGATCCTGTACCTCGCGCGGGGCCCGCTCTGGGAGCATTTTGGTCGAGACCGTGTAGCGCAACTCATCGCCGAGACCACCGGCGCGGAGTCCGTCTCACTGGGCGCGTTGGAAGGCAACTTATTCACGCAGGCTGCATTGAACGACGTCAAGTTGCTTGGCGCTGAGGGCGACTTCATCCGCAACGTCGACAACCTCTCGGTGCGACTTCGCCTGGATCCGCTAGCCCTCGCGCGCGGCGACCATGCGGGTCTGGTGCAAGCAGCGCTGCACGCGGATCGGATTGAGCTGAACCTGAACGGCCGACTGCCCAGCGCCGACCCAACCACGCCACCCACGACCGCCCCCACAGAACCAACGGACCCTTTCCTGTTCTTGGAATGGCTGCCCGAGGGTGCAGAGCTCACCGTCGATGAGTGCCTCGTCGAGCGCCGTTTGGAGTCTGGCCACATCGAATGCCGCACCGGCCCGCTGCTGGCGAGACTCGAACCATTGCGCGACCGAGCGGTGGCAACCACCGCTCCTGGAGATCGCGACCTCACACTGCGCTACCAGGGCATCCGCGGCAGCGCGTTCGCGCGCGTCATCACGATGGACCGCAGCAGCGATCGCGGCCTGCGCATCGGTGCCGACCTCGCAGTTGCGGATCCGGGCCAGATCGCCGCGTTGGTGGGGACACCGATCGATCTTCACTCTGGCGTCGTGCGCGCTTCGATTCGAACGCAGTGGGATGGCAAAGGTCTGCCGCGTTCCGTGCGCGGCCAGCTCGGCACCAACGGGCTGCAGTCAGGCGGCCGGACGATGGACCAGTGCGAACTCCAGTTCGCGTGGGCACACGAACAACTCGAAGTCCGGGCCGCTCGCTTCGCGCTTCCGGGCATCGTGGTAACGACACGCGGCGTCACACTGCCCTTGGTCTTCACGGAGGGTGAACAGGCAACGACAGACCTGTGGAACGAAGCGCGCGGCGATCTCGCCATTGAGATCGCCGACCTGACGCCCTGGGAAGACGACCTGCCAGAGACTCTGCTCGACCTGATGCCGCTCTCCGCGGAGTTCGCCGTGGGGGTTCAAGATGGCGAGATCTCGATCACCAAGGGTTCTATTCTGGGCGATGGCGTGTCGGTACAGGTGCTGGACGGCGCGGCGAGCATCGCTTCGCTGCGGGCGTTCGCACACGAAACGAACCCGGACATCCAGCTGCTGCGGCCACTCGTGCTCGAAGCGCGCGTGCCCAAAGCGCGCGCCTTCGCGATCCCCGGTTACGACGAAGTCATCGGCAGCGGCAGCCTGCGGATCAAATGCGAAGGGTCCTTGCACGACCCGAAGGTCGAGGCCAACGCGCTCCTAGAAGATCTGGCGTCGCATCACCTGCACATCGATGGACTGCAGCTGCGCGGCGCGTGGCGCGGGAAAGAGATCACGCTCGACACGTTGCGCATCGAGAACCTCGTCGCCGACGGCGGTGGCAGCTCGCCCCTCGAAGACGCACGCGCGGCACGGTCGTCGTCCATCGAAGTTCGCGGCTTGATGAAGCTTCGCGGTTCGGCCTCGGGCGGTCTCGAACCAGACGTGCTCGACTACGTTGGATCCGCGCTGGCTGCACATGGCCTCGCCATCTCGACAAGCAGCAAAGATCGTGCGAGAAGCGGTCGCGTTCGCGAGCTCCGGAGAACTCGAGTTCAACGGGACCGACGCGCCGCTACCCGTCCGCGGATCGGTCAGTCTGGAGATTCGCGACCTGGTCATCCAGCCAGAACTCAACGCAGACCCGCTACCGCCACTGAGCCTCACCGCATCCGTCGAAGCAACGCCGGCCGGCAAGCTCACGCTGTCGGACACGCGACTTAGCGGCCTCTGGGATCTCACGGCAACCGGTGTTGTGGACATGGTCGCTGAGACCATCGACGCGAACATCGAAGGACAAGAACTCGACCTAAAGGCACTGGCCTTGTTCGTGCCCGACCTTCCTGCCGGTGCGTTGAACCTGGACGTGCACGCAATCGGAGCACTGCGAAACCCAGAACTCGAAGTCACCGCGAACTGCGTATTGACCGATCTCGGCTCCCGCCTTCGCCGCGCCTGGCCAACCGACGCACTCGGCCCGACACCGAACGCCCCCACCGAAGTTCGCCTAGCCGTGGCTTACGAATCCACGCGCGGCATTCTCGTGCGCAACCTCGACGCGCAAACCACAGACCCAACCGGCCTCACTCTCCACGCGAACGTGGTCGGCAACATCCCGTTCGCAGCCAACGAGTCCGGTGAGATCGTGCGCCTACAGCAAGACGTCGCACCAGTGCTCCACGTCACCGCGCGATCTGTCTTGGTGCAGCCCCCAGTGCTCGCCGCCGCCGCGACCAACAGCAAGCCCGTCGTGGTTCTCGCCGCAGACGTCGCGCGCAATGCACAAGGCGTTGCAGAGGCTGCCGGCAAGAAAACGGACACCGAAGCGAGCGATCTCGACACCCTGTTCGCCTCCATCTCGTGCGCGATTGGCGCGGATTCGGTGACCATCGATCGATTGGAACTGCTCGCTAGCGGACCCTCGGCACGCTCACTCATCGGCGCAAAGCCAAACTCCCAGCCCACGTCCAACCCGGTCGCTGGCTCCGCGCAGACCGCGAGCAACGGCGATCAGGACCGCGCTTCCAACGTGCCCTCGTGGCCCGAATCGGCAGCCGAACTCTTCTCCGGGTCGGCACAGACCGCGCTGGGTTTCGACACATTGGAAGCCGTACTGCGAGGCGAACCACTGAACTGGTCCGACGCGGAAGCGCGAGCGGACGTGGTGCTATCCGACTTCGATCTCGGAGCGCTGCCGTCGAACTCGTTCGGGTTCTCCACGCTCGACGGCATCCTGCAGGCCACCGCCAAGGTGGAAGGCACGTTGGGCAGCCTCACGCCCGAAGCGACGATCCATCTGACGAAGGGTGCGCTAAAGGCTCCCGGTGTTCCCAGGTTGGCCAAGCTGGAAGGCGAGTTTCGCGCGACCCGCAAGACGATTTCGATCGACAAGCTCACCGGGACGATGGGCGCAGGCCCGATTCGACTCGTGGGTTCGCTCAGCGGCAACGACGACGAACACGAGATCTGGTCACTGCTGAAGCCGGCGCTTTCTGCAAACCCAGTCGATCCCGCAGCGGCGAAAGTCGCGCGGAGTCGCGTGGACGTAGACATGCATCTGGTAGGTGAAAACGCGCTGCTCGCCAACACCAGCGACGTCCGTGTTCGCGGCAACCTCGACCTCGGCGCGAAAGGCACGCTGCAGGACCTCCCGGTCAAAGGGCGAGTCTCGATCACAACGGGTCGCTATGCCCGCCGCGTCAGTCTGCTACCAAACGTCGCCGAGCGAGGTGGAGCCGCGGCCGAGAACGTCGGTGTCGCGATGTCCTTGCTGCCCGGTGAACTTGGCAAACGGATCCGCTTCGACGTCGAAGTCGCTACGGACCGCGACTTTCAGGTGCGCACCTACGTCTTCGATGCAGACCTGCTCATGGACATGCGGCTGCGCGGCACGGCGGCCCTTGCACACTTCGAGGGCTCGGTGAGCAGCACGTCTGGCAGCGTGCGATTCCCCGGCACACGCCTGCTGCTGCAGTCCGCGCAAGCCTCTTGCCAACCCGACGACCCGTTCAACCC